>CAZISU010000610.1:0-4643 GCA_964541935.1 uncultured Planctomycetaceae bacterium
CTTGGCATTGTTCATGTTGAAATTTCTTCGAGCCGGAAGTTGTAGTTGCGGAGCCTGTAGTTATCCACTTATACATAGCCAGAATCGCGGGAACATGAATGCGGAATTGCAGAAAATTGTTTATTTTCCGTCCGGGAGTTGCTATTTTAGAAAAATAGCGACGTTTGATTTTTTTTGATTCATGTTTCCAGGGGGTTTGGCTATGTATAGGTAGCCTCGAATAGGCATCCGCGAATTGGTTTAGAAATGAATGAGCAAAACTCTAAAGGGACTAGCATGAAGGAGAACGGCAACTCCGAAGAGTCGATAGAGTTTATCTCCCAGTTTCTGGGAGTTCAGCGGGTGCTTCATGCCTACGTCTTGGCTCAGGTTCCCAGCCTGAGCGAGGCGGACGACATCTTGCAGGAGGCCAATCTGGTTCTCTGGAGCAAGCGAGACGAGTTTTCAATAGATGCCGGTATACGTCCCCTGGCGTTTCGGGTAGCCCACTTTCAGGTGCTGGCCCATCGTAAACGCAAGCAGCGCGATCCGCTTATTTATAACGACACCATACTGCGTCTCTTGGCCGAGGAAGCCGGTCAGCGGGCCGAGCAATTCGACCAGCGGCGCGAGGCCTTGGTGCATTGCATGAAGAAACTTCGCGATCGGGACCAGGAGTTACTGCACGATCGTTATGCGGATGGCTTACGCGGTCAGAAGCTGGCCCAAAGGTTGGACCGCACGGTCGACTCGATTTTGCATTCGTTGCATCGCATCCGCGGTTCATTGCGTAAGTGCGTCGAGAGGAACTTGGCCATGGAGGAACGGATATGACGAGCGAATTCCCCGCGCAAAGTATCATGGACCGCATGTTGCCGTGTCTGCTTGATGGAACTCTTACGCCCGAAGACGAAGCCAATCTGTGGGCCCTTTTGGAAGAAGACTCCCAGGCGCGGGCATACTATCACGATTATATCGAACTGCATTCAATCCTATATTCGCTACACGTGGCGTCGGACGACTTGCAGGCGATGGCCGCTTTCAACTATTCGGAAGAGCCACGTTCAGAAAAAGATGAGCGGAAGCCCGAGAAGAAGTCGCCGATTTTGGGGTTCCTCGGCAACTTTACATCAGGCGGAGCGGGAGAAGGCATCAATCTTACCATGCTCACGCTCTGCGTGGTTGGCTTCACGACGCTGATGGTTACGTTGACGACGGTCTCGGTGCTGGCGATAGTCACGTTTTTGATGCCGCCCCAAGATCAGAAAGTGGCCGCCGAATCGCCGCCGCCCCGCGAATTCGTGGCGAGACTCACACAGGCCGTGGATTGCCGTTGGGCCAATAGCGAGGCGGCACCGAAAGTCGGCAGTTTTCTCTTGCCCGAGCACACGCTGCAACTCGAAGAGGGTTTGGCGGAAATAACATTCGAGTGCGGCGTTACCATGGTTCTCGAAGCGCCGGCCGTGTTTTCGCCCAAGTCGAACTACGGAGGAACACTGCAACTGGGCCGCTTGACGGCGGAAGTGCCCGCTGCGGGGATCGGCTTTGCCATCGAGACGCCATCGGTACGTGTAGTCGACTTGGGGACCGAGTTTGGCGTGCAGGTTGACGAAGGGCAAGACGTTGAAGTCCACGTTCTCAAAGGCCAGGTTGCAACGGCATGGACGGGGCAGCAAGAGGGCAAGCAAGAGGTCGTCCGACTGAGCCGCAACGATGCGGCCACGTTCGATGCGCGCGATAGAACCGTCGAGCGAGGAGTCGCCCGGGCGGACCAGTTTGTCCGCCAGATGCCGCTGGCTCCCCGCGTGCAATTTTTTACCGATGAAGCCACTTGGCTGTCGGCCGTGGCCCAGGTAGAAACCTTTTCCACTCATGCCCGTACCCTGATCCAAGCCGACGAGGTAGCGGCCCTTCCCGTAGCCGGTCAAATGCTCTCGGCAGTCCTGAATTTCCAGACTGCGTCGACTCGTCTATCGCGAAGTTTTCGACTCACCATGCTGGAACCCGGCAACGGCCAAGGGCACGGCTTCGTGTTCAACGACTTCAACCAACCCGGCGATTCGCCCGGGTTCGACAACGCGTTGTCGGTGGGCAATATAGAACAGTTCCAGGACGACGACTGGCAATTGGAAATCACCTCGGGGCCGAGGCTCTATGCATTTGCGTTCGACCTCTGCGACAATACGCCCCACAAGGGCGAAAGCCTGTCGGTTTACGGTACGGGCAACCGCTTACTGGCCAGTTCCGACAAAATTTCCGGAGCGAATCAGAAGAAAATGTTTTTGGGTGTGATTTCCAATACACCCATCGTCAGAATTGTCTTCAATGAAGATCCGGCCGGAGATGATACGGCCATCGCCAACTTTCGGTTCGCGACACCACGCGAGCAACGTTAGAATTTTATAGGAAATAAGAAATAGGTTTTACTTTTAATTCAATCCAGCCTTTTTTCACAAGGGAGTTACTTCGATGATAACAAGGTTTTCGTTAACGGCCGTCAGCGTGATGTCGGCAGCCTGTGTTCTGCTTGCCATGACTGTCACGGCCAATGCCGATGTCGTCTACTACGTGGGCACCACGCCGGCGGACACTAATCTGGCCAACCACATACAAAACGACCTGGGACACACCCTCGTGCAGGTCAGTTCGAGTGCCGGCAGCTATGGCGGCGCGCTGGCCGCCGATGCCGATTTAATCGTGCTCAGCGGATCCATGTCAAGCAGCTTAGGCACGGGCAAAGGCTATCACATCTCGCAAATTCCGATCTTGAATTTCGAGGCTTTTTCCTACGACAACTTCGGCTGGACCGGCGATGTACAGAACACCGACTTCGGCGACTCGGCCACAATGCAAGATGCGATCCAGATAGATAACACGTCTCACGCGATCACCAACGGCTTCAGCAGCGGGCCGGCGACGGTTCTGGTCGATACGGCCGAGGATAGCCGTTTTGCTTTCGGCGTGCCCCATGCCGACGCCGAGATACTGGCCTCGTATCAGGGGCCAGGGATCGGCAGCGGCGCGGCCACGATTTTCGTTTACGAACCGGGCGATCAACTTGCTGGTCCGACCGATGATAATCCAACTATAACAACTGCCCGTTCCCGCTACATCGGCTTTTTCCTGGATTACGGCGTGGGCGTGCCGGACTTGTACGGCAAAATGAACGCCAGCGGCGCACAGCTTTTCGACCAGGTGGTCGACTATGCGTTGGCTTACCAGCCCCCGGCGCCGCAACTTATTGGGCACTGGACGTTCGATAATGCCGACCAGTTTAACGATGTGTCCGGCGACAACCACGGCACGGCGGCCGGTGGAGCAATCGTAACCACCGAAACGTCGGCCGTCGGTGGCGGGTCGCTCAAATTGGATAATACGGCCACTCAATACGTCACGATTGACGGCCTTGCGGACGAAGGGCTTAGCACCTACGACAATGTGACGCTTACGATGTGGGTCAACACCCAGCGGAAAGGCTCGGCCGAGGGCGGAGACATGGCCGACATGAGCGACAATATCGCGTTTTCGGTACATACGGCCGACCACGGCAATCTTGTGCGAATGGGAACCGGCGAGCAGGGCGGTGTTTACCTCAACCCCACCGACATCGGAGGCGTCGCCCCCAATGAAGAAAACGGCTCGGGATTGAACGACGGCCAGTGGCATTTTCTCGCCATAACCCTCGACGGAGGCGGCACCAGTACCGTTTGGACCGAAGACGGAGCCGGCGGGCTAGTGGAAATAGAAGGCTTCACCAACCGCCTGGGACAGCCCAAATGGACCGACGCCGCGGCCTTCACTATCGGACAGGAATGGGACGGCGGGGGCGCAACCAACCCCTTCGGCGGCTATATCGACGACGTGATGTTCTTCAGCGGCAAGTTGTCCATGGCCGAACTGCTGGACGCTTACGAGCGGGCCGAGATTGAATTCAGCCTTCTACCCGGCGACGCCAACAACGACGGCAAGGTGGACGACACGGACGCCACCACCCTGGCCGACAACTGGCTGACTGGGCCCGGCGCCACCTGGACCATGGGCGACTTCAACAAGGATGGATACGTCAACGACATCGATGCCACCATCCTTGCCGCCAACTGGCAAGCCGCAGCCGCCTCGGCCAGCGTACCGGAGCCGTCAACACTCACAGCCCTGCTAGCCATCATGCTGGCGGGCTCGTTGATCGGCCGACGACGTCGATAGGAATAGAGAGGATAGAGGATAGAGGACAGATGTTAGCGGCGGGGCTTGCCCCCGCGTCGCACCGATAGCCCAACCATTGGCGGCGGCTTTCACTAACAAAAACAGGTATTAAACAAAAGGGTTTATAAATGCACCGTAAGAAGAAAACTGGCCGACGTTCTGCTTTCACACTCGTCGAGTTGCTAGTCGTGATCACGATCATCGGCATCTTGATCGCGTTGCTATTGCCCGCCGTACAGGCCGCCCGTGAAGCGGCGCGGCGCATGCAATGTAGCAGCAACCTGCATCAGATGGGCGTTGCCTTTCACGCCTATCACACGGCGTTAAATTCGTTTCCGCCCGGAAATTTGTATTACAGCGTGCCCGTTGACCCGCCGCATCCCGCCGACAAGGATATCGGTTGGGGAATTTTTATCATGCCCTTTATGGAGCAGCAATACCTCAGCGATAATTTCGATTTT
>CAZISU010000611.1:0-4641 GCA_964541935.1 uncultured Planctomycetaceae bacterium
AGATAGGCGCGAATCACCGCGTCTCGTGCCCGCGCCGACCAGACCGAAACGGCAATCGAAAGCGCCGCCACGGTAATAACCGTACTGAAGGTAACCACATACACGGCCGCCAAGGCCTCGGGCGCGACGCCGCCTTGCAGCATGGCCACGGCCAAAACCGGCAGCCCCGCCAGAATGATGATCATGATCTGCAAGAACCGCGCGGCCAGTTTGCTGAGCACAATTTCGGCGTTGCCCAGGTTGGCCGTAAACAGATACTCGATCGTGCGGCGTTCGCGTTCGCTGGCGATTGTCCCCGCGGCAATGGCCGGCCCCAAGCCCACGGCGACCAGCAACTGCATTATCGAGAACGTGGCAAAAAAGCCGGCCATGAAATTGGCAGAAAGAGCGATGGCGTCGTTTCGATCCGAGCTGTATGGCTCCCAGAACACCGACATCCAAACCAAGCACAAAGCCGCGGCCAAAACGATACCGTACAGCCCGCGAATCACAAAATACCGCACGCGCCGCGAGGCGGTCAGCATCTCAAACGAAAAAATCGGTCCTAGCAGCACGGTTCCTCTCCCCACCGATGGATTGTTCCTCAAACCAGTATACTACCGAAGAAAGCCAGCCAGCGAAAGCCCCGTACATCTCATGTTCGCCCCTGGGGCCGATTTCTTGGACGCCGATTTCTTGGACGCCGATTTCTTGGACGCCGATTTCTTGGACGCCAATGTCGCTGAAACCGACTAATATACTGGCAAAGTTCAAGCGAATCGGGAGCCAGGCTACGGCTGCTCGCACATCACCCTGAAACCCACGTTGTAAACCCGCTGATAGGGGCGATAGCCCAAACGGAAACTGGACGTGCAGCGTTTGGGGCGATCGCGCCACGATCCGCCGCGGACGACCTTCAGTCGAATCGAGTCGGAAGCGGCGTCCGAGCGTTTGGGATCGAACACGAAATCGCTTCGCGTCCATTCGGCCACGTTGCCGTGCATGTCGAACAGTCCCCAGGCGTTGGGCTCAAAGCTACCCGGGCGGGCCGTCAGCAAGACACCGTCGTTGAAGCGTGCGTCTTTGGGAATCCAATCGTCGTGCTTGGGCGGATTGACCAGCGGTGTGTCGACGGTGTAAGGATCGCTGGCGAACTCTGACATTTTGGCGTCGGACAGGTTGGCGAACTTGGAAAAGTCGGTGTCCAGACCGCCATACGACAGCGGCGTGTCGGTGCCGGCCCGACATGCGTATTCCCATTGATCCTCGCTGGGCAAGCTGAACCGCTGGCCGCTCTTCTCCGATAGCCAGCGGCAAAACGCCTGGGCTTCTTGCCAGGAAACCCGCACCACCGGCTGCCAAGGGTGGTTCATGGGGTAGCCATGGATGCCGAATTGATAGGCATTCTTGGTCTCCACGCGGCTATCGTGTCCGGGGTGAAATTGGGAAAACTGCTGGTTGGTCACCTCGTACGTTGCAATCCAGAACGGTTTTTCGATTGCAACTCGCCGCGGCCCTCGCTCGCCCTGTTCTCCGCTGGCACTTGCACCGCTGCCACTAGCGGCGACATACTTCCCGGCTGGAACCAGAACCAGGTCCATGCCCACACCGCCGCCCAGGTCGACCCGCCGCTTTGTCACGGGAGCAGCCGCTTGCTGGCGACGCTGCGCCTCGTCCGCATCGAAGGGCCACCCGGGACAAGCAAGCTTTGCAGACCCGCTGGTTTCCTTCACCTCGGTGATTTCTGGCAATAGCGGCGCGACCGGCTTAGCGGCCGCCGCCGGCACTGCCTCCGGATCGTCGTCCACGTTAGCATAAAGTTTCAACAACTCGCGGCGACGTTGCCGCTGTCGGCCCGGGTTGTCGATCTCTTCGCCCCAGGTACCGTGGTATGGGCAGTTCAGGTCGATCCAAGTGATGAGCCTATCCCAGGCCTCGGCGTCGAGCTTCACACCATGGTGACCTTGCTGCAACATTTGCACCAACTGCGTCGTGTCGGCGTGAAATTCCATAGGTTCGAGCATGTGGTAATCGCTCTCGATCCCAGGTCGGCGGACGAAACGATGCAACTCGGCATAGCCCACCGAAAACTTGCCCGCATGCGCGCCGCCGTTGCCCGGCGTGACAGAACGCCAATCGGTCAACTTGACCGTGCCGCGTAGGTCGCAGATTTTGCTCCCGTCCTTGCGAGGCTCGCCGTTGTGACATCCCACACAGTATTTGTCGATCACAGGCTGCACCTCCCGGGCGTAGCTGAATCCGCGCAACGGTCCGTGCCAAGGCTGAATCTCATCGGGTGGCCGTTTCAGGGCCATGGTCGCGGCGGCCGGCGGGGCCGAGTTCTGTTGCTCGTGGCAGCCGGCACACTGCACGACCTCGCCCGGCATGGCCGTCATCCAACTTCGCATAAGCTGCAGGGCCTTGCCTTCGGAATCCAGCGGCTGCATCGAAACCGGCATATTGGCCGGGATGCGGAATTTGGCCGAACCGTCCTCGTTCACCGGTACGGTACCCAACACACGTTTGATGTCCCACGGGCCGTCCATGCCGACCACGCCCAACAAACCACCCATGTCCTGATAGGCAAAGTGATACGTAAAGATCCGCATGGACTTGACCGTGCCGCGGGGAACGCCCTTGAGGCCGTCGCCGGCATAGATATCGGGCAGGTAGACCACCGCATCCTTGCGGGCGAGATCCACCTTTTCTGGGATCAGCGGCGGTCGCGGCACCGGCCGCAGGGGTAGCGGTTCCAGCAGGGCGTGCTTGGGCAGTTCCTTCAACAAAACCATGTTGTCGAAAGTGTCAACCAGATAGATGCCCCACAGCGACGCCGGCGAGGGCTTGCACGAGACGATGAAATACTTCTCACTTAATGGAGACGGGTGCAGAAACTTGGGCCAACTCGAGAGCGTGAGCCCGTCGCGGATGATCGTCTCGACACGTTTGCCGTGGCCGGGGATACGTTGCACGGCTCCGCTCGATTCGCGCCGCCCTTTGGCCGGATCGAACACCACAAGCTCGCCCATGCGCGGATTGTCGTGATGGCCGCCCACAACGCCCACTACTTTCGTCGCATGGCCCGGGATCGGACGTGCGAAAAACGTCGAGTTGGGCCAGTAGGAATTGCTGCCATAATACTCCATCTGCTCGGTGCCGTCTGGGTTCATGTGGAACAGCAAACGCGTGTTCGAGTGCGGCGTGTCTGTATATTCCCAACGTAAGTACATCACACGCCCGTTATTCATTACCACCGGGCACCAGTCGTGCTCCTGGTCGAAACCAAGCTGGCGGATATTGCGGCCGTCGGCATCCATCACATACAGAACCGCAACGTGCGAACTGCCGTACACGCAGGGTACACCCACGAAGCAGGCCGTCGAAGTAAAAAGTACCTTGCCGTCAGGCAAATAGCAAGCATCGTAGCTATCGACGTCGGGCTGCTGTCCGGTCAACTGCCGCAATCCCTTGCCGTCTGTGCCGATTTGAAAAACCTGCCAGCGGCCGTTGTCGCCCGGCATGGAAAACAACATGCGGTCGCCTTCGAAATGCAAGTCGACATCGCCCACAAACCGCCCGGCTTTGGGCTTGTAAAGTGTGCGTAACTGGCCGTCAGGCGAAAGCTTCGTGAGCACCGCGATGCGGTCTTTGAAGCCCGTCTTAGGCAAGCTGGAATTGCTCTGCCAATTTCGTGGCAAGCCCAGCGAGGGCGACTTATCGCCACGAACCACCAGAAGCAGCTCGTCGAAGTCCAACAATGGGTTAGCCAAAAGGGCCTCGCGGCGCAACGCGGCCAGATCCTCGATAACTTTTTTCCGCTCTTCCTTCAAGCCCAAACCATCGTTCGACTTGGCATCTTTGAGTTGCTTGATTTTTCGTTCGAGCGCATCCAAGCGACGCAGATACTCATCTCCATCGGGATATTCGGCACCGAACGTCTCAATAAGATCTTCGATCGCCATCCGCAAAGCGGGAACCTTCACCTGCGTGGGCAGCAAGTCGGCCAGTGCTCTCGGCGGCGGGCTATTCAGATCGCGAGCCCCGGGACGCTGCAACTTCCAACCTTTCGGAAAAGGGGCCTCGCAGTCGAATCGCAGGCTGACTACATGCGGAAAGGCCCCGTTGCGCCGAAGCCGAAGTGTGTGCTTGCCGGCATTGATCCACAACTTGCACGACTGCTCCCATTTCGCCTGGCTGGTATTAAAACCGCCCGTGGCCGCGCGACAGCCGGTGGCTATACGGGTTTCGTCCAACAGCATTTCCACCGGTCGTGCATCGGCCGATGCATACTTGGTGTTGATCGTATACCTGGCCGCGACAGGGAAAACGATGTCGTAGGCCACCTCGACCGGAGACACACCCCCAAAGGCCACCATCGGCCCTGCATCCGCCCATTGACCAGTAAAGGTCTTGACATTTCCGCGGTCGAAGGCATAGGACGGAATCGTAAAAGACCAGCGCGGATTTTCGGCACCGCGCGAAGCTGTCGCGGCTAGAAGAATCACACTCGACAAAAGCAGCAACAATTGAAAACGATCACGCAAAAACCGCATTTTAGCCTCCCGCCGAAAATTCGGCCGAGATAATGACTTTTCAGCTATGGTATATCCCCAGCGCGGCCTCGCTTCGCTCGGCCGCAACCAAAGGAAGAAGGTATCCTCG
>CAZISU010000612.1:0-4639 GCA_964541935.1 uncultured Planctomycetaceae bacterium
CACCCCGCTCTCGCTAGGTATCGAGACCCTGGGCGGCATCATGACCAAACTCATCGAGCGCAACCAGAACATACCCGTCGACCGCAAGCAGATCTTCAGCACGGCCGACAACAACCAGACGGCCGTAACAGTGAAGGTCTTTCAAGGCGAGCGCGAAATGGCCGCCGACAACCGCTTGCTGGGACAGTTCAACCTGGAAGAAATTCCGCCGGCCCCGCGCGGCGTGCCACAGATCGAAGTCCGCTTCGACATCGACGCCAACGGCATCCTCAACGTCTCGGCCAAGGATATGGGAACCAGCAAAGAGCAAAAAGTTCGCATCGAGCAGTCGTCCGGCCTTTCGGAAGACGAAATCGAGAAGATGAAGAAAGAAGCCGGCGAACATGCCGAAGAGGACAAGAAGAAACGCGAGCTGGCCGAGCTTCGCAACCAGTCCGATTCGATGTGCTTCCAACTAGAAAAACTCATCGAAGAGCACGCGGAAAAACTCTCCGACGCCGACAAGGAAGCCGTCACAAAGGCAATTGAAAAAACCCGCGAGGCCGCCAAGGGCGACGATATCCCGGCCATCAAGTCGGCCCTGTCCGAACTCGAACAGGCATCGCACGCTCTGAGCAAGTCGCTCTATGAAACGACTGATGCCGGAGCGGCCGGACCCGAAGCGGCAGCCGGAGCCGCCCCCGGCGCCCCGGAAGCCGAAGCCCCCGCGGCCGATGACGACGCAATCGACGCCGAGTTCGAGGTCAAAGACTCCGACTCGTAGCATAACCTATAGTTTCATTGACCTATAGATACAAAAACGCCCGGGAAAAGGCCTTGCTCTTGCCCGGGCGTTTGCATGAATAAAACAGGAGCTACTGTCATGGCGTTTCAAATGGACAAACTCACCATCAAGGCCCAAGAGGCCGTCGCCACAGCGCAAACCATCGCCGCCGACCATGGAAATCCGGCCGTCGAACCGCTGCATCTTTTGGCCGCGCTATTGGCCGAACCCGAAGGCATCGTGGCCCCGGTTGTCGACAAGATCGGCGTCGACCGCTCGCAGCTTGTCGGCATGGTCGAATCCGAGTTGGCACGCTTCCCCAAAATGTCGGGCGGCGCGCAGCCCAGCGTCGATCCGGCTCTCATGACGGTTCTGGAAACGGCCCAGAAAACGGCCGCCGACATGAAGGACGAATTCGTCTCTACCGAACACCTGCTGCTAGCCCTCACAAAAACCGACTCCAAGGCGTCCAACGTTCTTGACCTTAACGCCGTCCGCGAAAAAGATATCCTCGCCGCGCTGCAAACCATCCGTGGCAGCGCCCGCGTCACCGACCAGAATCCAGAAGAAAAGTTCCAGGCACTAGACCGCTACGGAATAGACCTCGTGGCCCGCGCCCAACAGGGTAAGCTCGATCCGGTCATCGGCCGCGACCAGGAAATCCGCCGCGTGATCCAGGTTCTTTCACGTCGCACGAAAAACAACCCCGTGCTGATCGGCGAGCCCGGCGTGGGCAAAACGGCCATCGCCGAGGGCCTGGCTTTGCGGATCGTGGAAGGCGACGTGCCCCGTAGCCTCAAGGACCGCCGTATTGTGGCCCTCGACCTGGGTGCTCTGGTTGCTGGCACAAAATTCCGCGGCGAGTTCGAAGAGCGGCTCAAGGCCGTCTTGCGCGAAGTCGAAGACGCGGCCGGTGCGGTGATCATGTTCATCGACGAGCTACACACGGTCATCGGAGCCGGGGCGGCCGAGGGCGGCAGCGACGCCGCCAATCTGCTCAAGCCGGCCCTGGCCCGCGGCGATTTACGCTGCATCGGCGCCACCACGCTCGACGAGTACCGCAAGCACATCGAAAAAGACGCCGCCCTGGAACGCCGTTTCCAGCCGGTTTTTGTCGGTGAACCTAGCGTCGAAGACACCATCGCCATCCTGCGCGGCCTGAAACCGCGTTACGAGGCCCACCATAAAGGCGTGAAGATAAAGGACTCGGCCCTGGTCGAAGCGGCCGAACTCTCGCACCGCTACATCGCCGACCGCTTCCTGCCTGACAAGGCCATCGACCTCATGGACGAAGCCGCCAGCCGCCTGGCCATGGAACTCGAAAGCGTTCCCACGGCCATCGACGAAGTGCAACGCCGTCTGGTGCAACTCGAAATGGCCGCCCGCCAATTGGCCGACGAAACCGAAGAACACGCCCAGACGAGGCTCGCCGATATCGAAGAGGAAATGAAACAGCAAAAACACAAGCTGGCCAGCCTCCGCGAGCAATGGGAAGCCGAAAAGCTGGGCATGGGCGACGTGGCCGAGATTCGTGATACGCTCAACAACGTCGAACTCGAATTCACGCACCTCAGCGCCGTTATCAACGAAAAACAATCGACTGATCAGCCGGTCGGCGAGGCCGAATATCAAAAGCTCTACGAACTCGACTTGCAGAAGAAGCAGTTGACCGAAAAACTCGAAGCCACCAACACCACCAAACCGGAAAAAGGCGTGCGTCGCCTCTTGCGTCAAGAAGTCGGACCCGAGGAAATCGCCGAAGTCGTTAGCGCCTGGACCGGCATCCCCGTGTCACGCATGATGGAGACCGAAAAGGCCAAGCTGCTGGTTATGGAAGATCGCCTGCACCAGCGTCTCATCGGCCAGGACGAAGCGGTCGAGGCCGTGTCCAACGCCGTACGTCGCAGCCGATCCGGCCTGCAAGATCCCAACCGGCCTATCGGTTCGTTCATTTTCCTGGGCCCCACCGGCGTGGGCAAGACCGAACTCTGCAAGGCCCTGGCCGAGGTTATGTTCGACAACGATGACGCCATTGTGCGGCTCGACATGAGCGAGTTCATGGAACGCCACACCGTCAGCCGCCTCATCGGTGCCCCTCCCGGCTACGTGGGCTATGAGGAAGGCGGACGTCTGACCGAGGCCGTGCGACGCCGCCCCTATTCGGTCATCCTGCTGGACGAAATCGAAAAGGCCCACCGCGACGTCTTCAATGTCCTTTTACAGGTTTTGGACGACGGCCGGCTCAGCGACAACCAGGGCCACACGGTCGATTTCACCAACACGATCATCGTCATGACCTCGAACATCGGCAGCCAATTGATCCAAGAGATCTCCCGCGAGGGCGGCAGCGAAGACGCCATGCGCGAGGCCGTCACCGAGGCCCTGCAAGGGAGATTCTTGCCAGAGTTCCTCAACCGTATCGACGAAACCATTATCTTCCACCCGCTCGATTCGAGTCAGATCCACAAGATCGTTGGCCTGCAAATCGCCCGCCTGCAAAAACAGCTCGCCACCAAACGCATTGACCTTGAAGTCACCGCAGCGGCCATCGACGCCATCGCCGAGCAAGGCTATGACCCGGCCTACGGCGCCCGTCCGCTCAAACGCGTGATCCAACAAAAGATCCAAAACCCGCTGGCTTTGGAACTTCTGAAACAGGATTTTGCCGAAGGCAGCCGCGTCAAAGTCGACTATGCCGACGAGCGGTTCACCTTCGAGCGGATCGATTCGCCGCAGCCGCTGAAAGTGTAAACCTGCAACACGCGTGCCTGTTCCGTGGGATTTATAATCTTCCCGGCCTCTTCCACCCTATTATTGCCGCAAGTGACTAAAATCCCTCGCGAAAAGTTATGCAAAGCAGAAAGCTCTGTTTTGCCGAGCGTTAAGGTTCTGGCTATGGTGGGTGGGGCTTCTGACGCAAAGTCCCCAGCGGTCCTATGTTAGCAGGGACGACTCTCGCCCTTGCTGAATTCTCCCCCCGAATTCTGGAGAGAAGACACATGGTTATTTTCTAGAAGTTTGTCGTAATGCCTCTTGACGGCGTACAAATGAACGCTAACATTACGGTTGGCGTTCATTTGTACGCACTAACGGGAGAGCCGCGATGAAAAAACGACCCGCTTTGGCTAAATCGGAGTTGGAGGTCGCCAGAATCGTCTGGGACCTAGGTCGGGCAACGGTTCGTCAGGTGGCCGAGGCCATGCCCGAGAAACGTGAACTCGACTTCAAAACGGTGCAGACGTACCTCCGTCGCCTCGAAGCCAAGGGCTACGTTCGTGTGCAACGCAAGGGTCGTAGTAACGTCTACACCTCGAGCGTCCGCCACGGCACGGTTGTACGCGAAGTCGTCGACGATTTCGTCAATCGACTCTTCGACGGCCGGGCCTTGCCATTGGTGCAACACTTGATCGAGGATCAGGGTCTGAGCGATGCCGAAATCGACCAGCTTCAGGCAACACTCGAACGGCTCAAGGGGGAAAAATCATGATACCCGATTTTGGCGTACTAACGGGCCAGGCCTGGAGTCAGCTCTGGCAGGTGAGCGTCTTGATCCTGGCGGTTGGTCTCGCCACACGTTTGTTCTGCCGCACGCGGCCGCATCTGGCCTATGTGCTCTGGCTGTTGGTAATCGTAAAATGCCTGACTCCGCCCGTGTGGAGCAGCCCCACGGGAATTTTCAGTTGGGCCACAGCTCGTCACACAACAACCGAGGTGGTGGAGGTTCAGCAAACCGACACTATCATCGACGCCACCAGCGATAACACACTGATCGATACGCACAAGAGCGAGAGCTTTGCAGACATCGCCGCTGACGTTGGTGGCCTAGTGCTTTGTCAAGTTATAATTTTGGGGTAGAGCGATTTAAGTTTTTTCCTG
>CAZISU010000613.1:0-4631 GCA_964541935.1 uncultured Planctomycetaceae bacterium
GAAGCTCCTGCTGAGCCACAAACCACACCCGGCTCAGCAGGAGCTTCGCCCTCCCGTGATTCTTTTTAACGGGCTGGTTAGCAGTTGCCCACAAACGTTCGTTCGCCGAACGCTTTAATTTCCAACTCGCTCAACTGCCCGGCCAGCTCGTGTGGCGTTTGCGGACGTCGCAACGGCTGTTTGCTGAGCATGCGGCGTACCAGGCGCATTACATCGATGGGAATCTGTGGCGCGAACCGGCGCGGGTTGGGCACCGCCGCGTGACGATGTTTGTCGATCAACGTGGAAAGATCTTCGCCCACAAACGGCAACCGCCCGGTGAGCATCTCGAAGAGCACCACGCCCAGGCTGTAGATATCGCTACGAATGTCGGCCGCCAAGGTCGAGCTGGCCGACTCCGGGGCAAGGTAGCTGCCGGTGCCGGTAAAATAACGACGATCCGCCGCTTCCAACCCGGTTGCCTTCTGCGCAAAGCCGAGATCCAAGAGCGTCACGTGTCCCTCGGGCGAGAGGAACACGTTGCTGGGCTTAACGTCGCCGTGCATCCAGCCGGCCTCATGCATTCCACCCAACGCCTCGGCCACCTGACGAACGATCCAGAGTGCCACGGGCAAGTCCAACGGGCGGCGGTCCGCCAGACGTTCTCGCAATGTGCGGCCACACAACCAGGGCGTAACCACATAATACGGCGGCTCTTGCAAACCGGCCGCCAGAACTGAAATTACACGCGGGTGCCGTATAGTTCGAGCCGCCTGGACCTCGCGACACATCACCGCCAGGGCTTTTGCGTCTTCCCGCCAACATTCACGCAGCACCTTGACCGCGTAGGCGGCGGCCTTATCTCGACCGGCGCGAGCACGAAAAACACACGATATGGGCCCCTCGGCCACCAACTCGATAGGGACCCACCTTCCGAGTGGCTCGAATGCAGCCACCGGCTCGCGGCGCCGCCCTGCCCGATCGGGGGCGGGCAATATGGTTTCGATCTGGGACATCGAAAGAATGCGGGGAATTGTGATTTAAACGCGTTTGGGTCACGATAGAAAAATCGCTGGATCTATTGCTTAAATCGGTTGTTTGGATTGGCAAGTTGAGAGCGACTGTTTTGCCGTTGGACTTTCTCGACTGTTTGAGTATTGCTGATTTGTCGTCCGTAGTACCGCCTTTATCTGGAATGTGGGGTACTTGAATATGATTAGGTAAGGATTTCCCACCTTAAGGCGGTACTGCAAACGGGCTCAAGCAGTCGAACTTTGGAGCACGGTTTTTACGAACCTACTCCCCTCTGCGGCTGGGAAATCGACCGGCTTGTGGATACTCCCGACGGCGAATAAAATGAAGACCTTTCACCCCCCGCTACCCCCAAAGAGGAATTCAAGGATGTTACGCAAAGCGTTTCTGACCGTCGCACTAGTCGCCTTCTCTCTCGGCACCGTAATCGGATGTGCCAAACCGGCCTCCAAAACCAAGCCGGCCGAAAAACCGGCAGCAACCAGCGAGAAGGATGGCACCAAGAAGGCCGAGACTGAAAAGAAGGCCGACGCCAAGGTCGACGTCATACCGGCCGCGCAGGCCCCGCCTAGCGTTTCCGAATAGGCCGCTAGAACAAGAGCAGGCCGGGTCGTGACCCGGTATTTTCAACAGTTGTCAGTCAATCCCATTGCCGGGTCACGACCCGGCCTACGATTCTTAAGAACGCAGGAGGAGCACCATGCAGTCACGTTTTCGCAGTGTCGCCGTTTTGACCCTCGCCATCGTTATCGGTGGTCTGGCCTATGTGGGTTGCGACAAAACCGACAAGTCCAATTCGGCCGTCGCCAAAGAAGCCAAGGCCGAGAAAAAGGTGCAACGCTACGGTTCGGTTATCGGTCTGAAGCCCGAGAAAAAGGATGAGTACATCAAACTCCACGCCGACACCTGGCCCGCAGTTCTCAAACAGATCAAGAATTCCCACATCCAAAACTATTCGATCTACATGGGCGAACTCAACGACGGCAACCTCTACCTCTTCGCTTACTTCGAGTACACCGGCGACGACTTCGACGCCGACATGGCTAAAATGGCCGAAGATCCCAAGACGCAAGAATGGTGGGAGCTGACCGATCCCTGCCAGATTCAGCAAAAAAATCGTGCCAAGCCGACCGACAACTGGATGGGCATGGAAGAAGTCTTCCACACGGACTGAAGCCGGATGGGCAGAAGGCGGAAGCCAATTAACACACAGTCGAACTATCCATATTGGCGTTGCCACAACAAAACCACCAAGCCTGGCGCCAGTAGTACAAGTATCGAGGCTTCCGGTACCTTGGCGGTCGGCGTACTGGCAGTCTGCCAATTCGCGGCCAGTATTGTGGCATCGGTTTCGTCGACTTGTCGGTCGGCGTTGAAATCGCCGTCGTGCCAAATGGCGTCGGCCGTGCGTTGCCAGTTGGCGGCTAAAAGGGCAGCGTCGGCGGCGTTGACACATCCGTCGCCGTTGGCGTCGCCGGGCAGGAGGTTTTGGGGCATTTGATATGTGACTTGCAAAGCGGGCGGCGAGTAGTATAAGCCCGCGCTCTCGCTGGAAAAGAAATCGACCTTACACGACGCGTAGTCCAACTGACCGTTGTCGGGGCGGACTACCTGCTGGTCTTCATCTATCCATTCTTCGCCGACCATAATCCAGCCGAAATTTTCTGCCGTGCCGGCGATCCATGCTTGCACGTCGCGGACCAGACGGGCGTTGCTCCAATCTACCGTGTCGCCGATGTCCGTGTCTTGCTCGAAAACCAACGCATGCACATCGTCGAACGGCCCGCCCACGCCGGCGGCGGGAGCGGTTTCCAGCAAATCGTCGTGTCCAAAGTAGCCCGCTGCGGGCCAGTAGCCCGGATCGCCTGGCACGAAACCGCGAAACTCGTTGCCGCTGGTATTTCCCAACTGACCGTGCAATGCCGGATCGTATTCGGTATGGAACCATGTGGTGTCGCCCGGCGCGGCCGGAGATTGCTCGCTGCCCGGCCCCTCGTTCCACGGCTGCGAGAGCCCTTGCATGGCAACCATCCAGAGGTTCACATCGCGCTGCAACATGCGGTTGGGCACATCGGCCACGGTCATTGTCAAAACCACATCGGTCACAACCGCAGCGGCGGGAATCCCACTGAGGTCAAACTGGATCAGGCCCCGCTGCACCCCGTTGTTTTTGTTCGTATCGCCCACGTGAATGTGGCTCGTGCCGTCAGCTTTGGGATAGGTGCTCGGTAGCGCCGGGTTATACATGCCATAATCATATGAATACAGCGAGGCGTCTTTGACGGGGAACAGTTCAACCTCGGCGGCCAAGGTCGTGAAAACAGACGAACCGACACCCGACAAAACTACCAATACAGCGCACAAACCGGCCGCGCGGTCGAATCCGAGGAATTTCACAAACATGTTAGCGGCGGAGCTTGTCCCCGCGTTGAAAGATCGCATTTTAATCGCCGTAATCTTTACCATGGCTGCCGCTCCCAATCCGCCGCAAGCGGCTGGGCTAACTAATTCGGCATCCGACAAGCCGCCAGCGCGGGAACAAGCCCCGCCGCTAACGGGATTGTCGACTTGAGTTAACTAACACGCCGCACCAGCAACGTGGCCAGACCAAGGAGCAACAGCACAACGGTACCCGGCTCCGGAACCAGCGTGTATGTAACGCTCAAAGTCGGCGGCAGGGAGTACAAACCGGCGCTCTCGCTGGAATGGAAATCTATCTTGCTCGAGGCGTTCTTGATTTTACCACCAACTTCTACCGTTTGATCGTTGGAGATCCATTCCTCGCCAACCATGATCCAGCCGTAGTTGTCTTTCGTTCCGTCGATCCAGGCTTGCACGTCGTCGAGCAGCCGGGCATTGCTCCAGCCGACCACATCATCGGCAGCCACAGCGGCGGGCAGCGATAAGGCGTGGGCGTCGTCAAAAGGCCCGCCAGCTCCGAAACCGGGCGCGGTGTCTGCCAACTCGTCGTTGCCAAAGTAACCCTGCGCGGGCCAGTAGCCCGCATCGCCGGCCACGTAACCGCGGAACTCGTTACCGCTAGTGTTTCCCAACTCGCCATGCAGCGAGGTATCGTACTGCGTATGCAGCCAGGTGGTATCGCCGGGCACGGCCGGATCTTGATCGCTGCCGGGGCCCTGGGCCCACGGCGTCGACAGCCCTTGCATGGGCAGCATCCAGAAGTTTATGTTGCGTTGCAAAACGCGGCTGGGCACTTCGGCCACGGTCAACTTCAAGCTTGCTCCCGTCACCACGGCATTGGCGGGAATCCCGCTCAGATCGAATTGCACGAGGCCCCGTTGGACCCCTTTGTTATTATTCGTATCGCCCACGTGAAGCTGGCTCGCGCCGTCTGCTTTTGGATACGTATCCGCATCGGCAGCGACATATGTTCCGACATCATATGAATAAAGCGTGGCATCTTTGCTCGCCGTCAAGTCAACCTGGGCCGCCATGGCCGATGAAACTAACGCGCAACTGGCCGCTACGGCACACAAAACCGCAAAAGAGTTAACTCGTCCGTTTCCAAATCCAATAAGGTGCATAACTCGTCTCCTATGCTCCAAGTTGTGAATTACCGGGCTCGTTCTGACCCCGCGTACAAAAACAATAATCTCACT
>CAZISU010000614.1:0-4630 GCA_964541935.1 uncultured Planctomycetaceae bacterium
TAGCGTAACTTCCCAAGAGACCACCGGCAGTTTTAACAATAGATGGGACATCCCCTCCTAACCGGACCATCTGGAAGTGGTAAAAGCGTAGCTTGTTACCGACTCGTTTCAGAGGTGGTAGCCAAAGGTGGAATCGGCCTTTGGTTACCCGCAGAAACTGCAGCTGACTCGATGTCGCTCGATGAGGCAATAACGAAAACTCTGCAGGTTTTCTACCCAACATTGGGATTAAACGCTGGTAGACTTGCTCAGGCATTGACGGCTCAACATAAAGTACCTCTCGTCATTGTCGTTGACGATGTGAATCGCACGGCTAATCCATCAAAGGTTATTCAAAAACTAATCTCTTGGAATCGTCGAGCGGCGGCGGCAGGCACGCAGTCGAAAACGGCAACTAAAAGTCGCGATGTTTTTCCGCATCTGGTTATTCCGGCCTGGAACCATTTCTGGAACTCGATCACAAATCGTTATCGAGACGATCGTTGCGTTGGTGAACTCTCTACCCAGCCAATGACGGCTGACGAGGCGCATGCGTGCCTACAAGCATGCTCTCAGCAATCCATTGGACGGCAGTCGTCATTCGAGCTTGCCCATAGGCTGGAATTCGATCCGATTCTCATTGGGCTGTGGGGTAAACTGTACGGCCACTCGCCTTCCGACCATTTGGATGTTGAGCCACGCACGTTGATCGCAGACTTCATTCAACAGGCGGTAGAGGAATGCTCTGCTAACGGCACTTTGTTACCTGCAGACATTGACTCGGCGCTAGATGTTCTTGTCGACAGGATGTTCGCGGAACGAGAGTTATATCCACGATGGTCTCTAGTTGCGCAGTGGCTTGGTGACTCTCAACTTGATGCCGTTAGAAAATTGTGTGTCAGCGGCGGCATTTGCCGTGTCGTCAAACGAGATGCTGAGGATCGATTCGTATTCCGCCATGATCGATTGCTTGAAGCGGCAATTGCAAAACCACTCGGAGCGTGTTTGCGTGACATTGATGGTAATCGTGACATGGTTGCGGATCCATACTTCACGGACTCACTTGCTCGCGCCCTCGTTTCCGACGGGAATGTAGCAATGGTGCTCGTGTTGATTGACCATGCTCCACTGGCCGTGCTACAGACTCTTCGCCATCTGGCAGATTCTGGTTCGGAGTTTGCAAAAAAGATCATGGATTGTGGGGGGCGGTGGCTCATGACAGCAGTAACCGACGGAACCACGCCGCCGGAGATCGTGTTTGCTGCAGCGAACATTCTCAGGTCAATTAAGAACCCAATGGTTCTCACAGTAACTGAACAGGTGAAGGAAGACCGTCGATTTAGTGGGGCGAGATTGGTCAATGGTGACGCAGAGTGTGGAAAGTTCTTCGTTGCGGGCCGGCATTTCTACCCTCGTTCACGAGCACCCTTCATCGAGGATGTAATTTCGGATGCCAAACGACTCCATTTCTCGGCGCTCTGTGAGCAGTTAGCCTGCGAGCTACACCAAGCCCCACATTCTGAACGTGAACTTCGCACCGCACTGATATTGGCAGGTTACTTGGGAGACTCCTCTTTAGCAGAACCAGTGCTACATGCGTGGAAGCACGACAAGGATAACGAGTGTCTTGTAGAAGCATTGTGGGCGTCGCTCCGATGCTCGTCGGCGCCGGACGCGACACTAGCTCCCATCCTCGATTCTTGGGCGTCGTTGTCCAATGAAGAAGATCAGCATGGAGAGTCGGAACGAACGCGGTTTGTGACGGAACTCACATGTTGTATGCGACACGGCGTGAATGACAATGTAGTTGAACATCTGGTGCGCCGCGCAAAGGATGACGAGCGTTTGTCAAGTTGCCTTACGGCCTTGCTCGTTAATATCGACCACCCAATCGCTACGGAGTTCGTTGCTTGTGAACTAGCTAGGATTCAACGTGAGATTGAGGGAACGGACATGTTCAGCTTCTTTGCACACCGATGTCGAGAAAAGTGGGACCCACTTCGTCACAATGGCAAACGACTGTCGGATGAATCGCGGTCTGCGATCTTGTCTTCATGGAAGTCGGCCGAGGACGAATGCGAAAAAAAAAGCCTCTTGCGTACGTGGGTCGCCACGACGGATTCGCTCGAACAACTGCTAGAACTTCCAGAGGAGTCCTTGGTGTCAACGACTGTGTTGAGGAGAAGGGCTCAGCTTGGTGACCAGTCATGCGTTGATTCTGTTCTGATACTACTTGAGGGCAATTCGTACTGGTGGGAAGTCATTCCATCGATCTGGACAGAACGGGTAATTGACGTTTTGGACACAGCCCTAAGCGAGTTGGGCGCGCAGACACCAGCCGATTACTCTGGAGGGTGCTCGGATGACCATTACCATCTTGCGTCTGTTCTACGTGATATTCCGGTCGAAATAGCGGAAGGGCTACTCCTTAAACATTGGGAGTCGCTCAAGTTTAGTCCACAGTGTTTTCAGGCCGCGTTGTATGTCGGAGGTGATGCACTTCTTGCAGCGTGTGAGGAAGTGTTGGCAAATGCCCCTGACGAATGGAAACCGTTCAAGCATATTGGCATGACATTCGGTTTCAATACACTGGGATTGCAGGATCGTCTCACGTACAAACACGTCGATGCACTTCGTCCATTCATAGCACACGTCCACGACATGGACCTGATGGATGTTGCGGAGTGGCTCGTGGAGCATGGGAGAGAAAATGTACTGCAAGAATACGTGTTGGATGAGATCAGGTGTAGGGCCGAGGCCCAGCAATCAGAGGGCAATAACTCTGTTGTCGTTCGGCTCCAGCGTTTACGCTTTCCATCGGATGAGGACTTGCTCGAGGCGCTAGATGGTGCCGAGAAGGACAGAGGCATAATTTGGAGGTGGTGCCATTATGCAACTAAACGAGGCGACTCAAAGGAACGACTTCGAAAGGTTGCACGAAAGTGGTTTGCCGGAGATCCGACACCAGAACGTCTCGAGGCTGTTGCAAAGATCGTCGTAGAAGTAGGGGAACGGGCAGACGTTCTTGAACTTCAGGACTATCAGAGCCGTTATGGCAATGAAACAACGGAGGTGATTGTTGAGGGGGCTGCTTTCACTGTTAGATATAGAACGCTGTCGTGAAATCGACGGCGATCCTTATTTGTCCACAAAACGCGCAAACGTCTGCGCTCATTTGGAGAGGGGACCGAAAACGGGTTATCCATAACCGCTTACATGTCAAGGCCCTGTTTTCTGGATTTACGTTAATTCGATAATTGGAACGGTGAGAGGCTAGCCTTGGGTCCAGGGGGCGGCAATGAGCACCGGGTGCCAGTTCTGGCTGCTTGTCAGCCAGAACTGGCACCCTTTTTGAACGGACGGCTAAAATCCCACCGCCTCTTGCGCCTTCGGCACCCTGCAATACGACAAACAGCCGAGGGCGGCTGTCCTACATGTCGAACACCCGCTCCGCCGCCGTCTCACCCGTATGAATGCAATCCGGAATCCCCACCCCATGATAAGCGTTCCCGGCCAGTTCCAACCCTGCAAGTTTCTCCACGCGGGCTTCAATACTTGCCACCAACTCCTTGTGTCCCACGTGATACTGGGGCATGGTGCGCGGCCAGTGGGCGATGCTGGTGTATTTTGGTTCGCCCTTGATTTTTAAGAGCTTGGAGAGTTCGCCGCGGACTATGGGTAGTAACTCGTCGTCGGGCATTTCGGCCATTTGCGGTGCGCGGGCGCCGCCTACGAATACGCGCAGGATGACGTCGCCGTTGGGCGAACGGTGGGTGTATTTTTGGCTGCTGAAGCTACAGGCCAGGATGGGGCTGTTTTCGACGGCCGGGACTACGGCGCCCATGCCGTCCAAGGGATGGCCTACTTGCTCGCGAGCGAAGGCTAGCGAAACGATGGCCGTGCCGGAATGTTGGATCTTGGCCAACTCGTCGGCGAGTTGCGTGTCGTGGGGGCGCAGTAGTTCGGCCGATACGTGCGAGGGCGTGGCCAGGACTATGCCGTCAAATGTTTCAGATTGTTGCCCAGACGGGCCGTTGTATGAAACGGTCCAACCGCCATCGTCGCGGGGTTCGATGGTTTCGACCGTCGTGTTCAATCTGGCCGCGTCTTGTGGCAGTCGTTCGCTCAAGACGTCGACCAGACGGGTCAGCCCGTTGCGGAGGGTAACGAACATGCTGTATCGCGCGCCGCTTTCGCTCGCCGGAATTTTGCCCGAGGCCGTTTTAGCTTTTCGCTGTTGCCGTCGTCGCGCGGCCATTTCCCGCCGCATGGCGCGCACGAGGCTGCCGTGTTGGCGTTCCATTTCGCGGAAGCGCGAGAGGGTGGCTTCGACCGATAGCTTTTCCAGATCGGCCGCATAGACCGCGCTCACTAGCGGTTCGACCAGACGGTCGAAGGCCTCGCGACCCAAGCGTCGCCGCACGAACCCGGCCATGCTCTCGTCTTCGTTGCCAGCTTTCGGTGGGATGAAATATTCCAGCGCTGCGCGTAGCTTGCCCCAGGGGCTGAGGATGGGCGTAACGGCCAGCGGCCACAGACGCGTAGGCGCCATCATCAAAAAGCCGTCGGGCAGCTTGGCCAGCCGCCCGCGATGGACCACGAACGTCTGGCGGAATTTCGGGTTGGTTTGCACCAGTTCGTCGGCCAGGCC
>CAZISU010000615.1:0-4624 GCA_964541935.1 uncultured Planctomycetaceae bacterium
GCACTTTCTGGCTGCATTTACATAACATGAACCTGGCAGAGAGTTACGTTCCGACGTTGGAGTTGGCGCAGATTTATTCCGAGCACGCCGTGGTTTTGACGTTGCTGGGCTGGTATGAGCGAGGGCTCACATATGCCGGAAAATCGTTGGAAATCCGCCGCATGTTCGGAGATCCATGGGGCCAAGGTCAATCGCTGAGTTTCTGGGGCGTGGTCTGTTACGCCGCTTCACGTTTCGAAGAGTGTATTGAGAAATGCAGCGAAGCCGTACGCTTGTTGGAGCGTACGGGCGACCATTGGGAAATGCACATCGCGCGTTACCAGGTGGCCGCTTCCTTGTACCGCCTGGGCGATATGAAAAGCGCCTTGAAAGCCGCTCGGGAAATGCACGAATCGGGGGTGGCGTTAGGCGATGAACAGGCGTCGGGCATAAGCCTGGATGTCTGGTCGCTGGCGACAGACGGGCAGGTTCCAGAGAAGGTAATGCACGAGGAGCTTGGCCGCGAACGTCCGGACGCGCAGAGCATGGCACAGGTTCTCGTGGCCCGGGGAGTACAGCTTTCGGCCTCCGGCCGTCACGATCAGGCAGTGGCCGTGCTGGAGGATTCGGTTAAACAGGCGCGACGTCTGGGACTGATGAGTGCTTATACGGCGCCGAGCATAATTTGGCTGACAACCGCATTGCGGCGACAGGCCGAAACTCAAACCGATCTGATTCCCAACAGCCGATTTCGCATACTCACACGCGCCGAACAGATTGGCAGGCGTGCCTTACGCGTGTCGAGGCGGCTGCAAAACGATTTGCCCCATGCCTTGCGAGAATTGGCCATGATCCGAGCATTGCAGGGCAAAACGGACGGACTGCGAGGTCTGCTCAACGAGAGTATCGACGTGGCGATGCGGCAAAACGCCCAGCACGAGCTTTCGCAAACTCTGATGCTTTACAAGCAGTTGGGACACGAGCAGGGCTGGCCCGAGAATACCAAGCGAATACGGGCTGCCGAAAGCCACTTGCAGGATAGAGTTACTCGCGATGACGCCGCGCGGAATATCTCCGCCAGGAAAACACCTTCGGTGACGCTCTCGCTGGCCGATCGTTTCGAGACCGTTTTGGACGCGGGTCGCAGAATCGCCTCGGCTCTTATGCCGGCTTCCATTTTCGAACAGGTAGGCGATGCGGGGCTGAAACTGCTGCGCGGTGAAAAATGTCTGATCTTTCAGGTTGACCTAAATGATGAAGGATTTCGGTTTACGCCCGTTAGCGACCTGGGCGACAACGGTTTCGATGAATCGATACTGAGGCAAGCCGTCGAGGCGGGGCAGGCCGTCGTTTGTGTCGAGGAAGTTTCCGGCAATACCAGTGATACGGCTGTTTCCAACGGTAAACGTTCGACGCTATGCGTGCCGATGTATGTTCGCGGTCGGGCCGCGGCCTGTATGTATGTGACCCACGAACATGTGCATGGCTTGTTCGGCTCGGACGAAGAACAGTTGGCCGACTTTATCGCCACGATTGCAGGAGCAGCGCTCGAAAACGCCGAAGGTTTTGCGGAATTGCAGGAAATGAACCGTACCCTGGAACGTCGCGTGGCCGACCGAACAGCGGCTGCCGAGTCGAGGGCGCAGGAACTGGCGAGGTCTAACGAAGAGTTGGAACGCACTGCAAACGAACTTCGACAGGCGGAGGAGGAACTGCGAGTGGCCAATCAGGCTGCCGAGGCCGCCAACCGGGCCAAGAGCCGCTTCCTGGCAACCATGAGCCACGAAATTCGCACGCCCATGAATGGAATTATCGGCATGATGGAACTGGTTATCAACACAAGCCTTACGCCACAGCAGAGCAACTATGTGGAGGTGGCGAGAAGTTCGGCCGATGCGCTCTTGACCCTCTTGAACGACACACTCGACCTTTCTAAAATCGAAGCCGGCAAGATGGAACTGGAGCGAGTTTCGTTCTCGGTACACCAAGTTGTGAGCAATATGGCACGGCTGATGGGGGTTATGGCTTCACAAAAAGGACTGGAGTTGGTCTGCCGTGTGGCTCCGGATGTGCCCGATGAAATTGTCGCCGATCCGAACCGTTTGCGCCAGATTCTCGTCAATTTGGTCGGCAACGCGGTGAAGTTCACCTCCCAAGGTGAAGTGTTTGTAAACGTCTGGAAAGAATGCGACGCCGATAATCGGACCTTCACGCATTTTACCGTAAAAGACACGGGTATCGGAATACCTGACGATAAAAAGTGCCATATCTTTGAAGCCTTCCGTCAAAGCGACAACTCGATGACACGTCGCTTCGGAGGCACCGGGTTGGGGCTGGCCATATCATCGCAATTAGTCGCGCTAATGGGCGGGAAGATTTGGGTTGAAAGCGAACTCGATCACGGCAGCACGTTTCGCTTCGCGATTCCGCTCGAATTGCCCGAAGAGACAAGCAAAAAGCCAGAAACGCCGAAAACGACTGCCTCGGGTACGGTGCTGCTGCTCAGCGCCAACCGTAACGGACAGAGGACTTACGCCGAGGCTTTGACACAGTGCGGTCTGCAAGTGCAAACGGCCGACGATGTGGATGAAGCGCGGAGATTGCTTTTGTCGGGTGAGGCTGAAACGGTGTCGCCGACGATGGTGATTATCGATGTGGTCGCGTCGGATGCTAGCGGGCTTGAAACTAGCGAGTTTGAACTTGCGGAAGAACTTTGTCACAGTGAGGCAACCCGAGGACTGCCGGTCGTGATGCTGGTTCCTTCAGGCCAGATCGACTGTGTGGAGACGTGTTTGGGGATTGGGATTAAACAGTGTCTTACAAAACCGGTAATGGCTTCAGAATTTGTGACCGCCATTGCTGCCGTTTTGGGAGCTGAAGTGCCAGACGAGGCAGCGGTGGAACCTGTCGAGCAAGCCAAGCAGGATGGTGCGCTGAAGGTGCTGGTAGCCGACGATAGTCCGGTAAACCTGGAGGTGGCCAGCGGGCTTCTTGAACTGAAAGGATACGAGGTCGTTACGGTCAGTAACGGTCGAGAAGCCGTTGAGGCGTTTGAAGAGAATAATTACGACGTGGTATTGATGGATCTGGAGATGCCCGAAATGGATGGGCTGGCTGCCACGATGGCTATTCGTGCAATCGAAGAGAATACGGGGCGGCGAATACCCATTGTGGCCATGACCGCCCATGGGGGAGAAGAGTTCCGCACTCGGTGCTTGGAGGCGGGGATGGATAGATATGTGAGCAAGCCGCTTCTGCCAGATGAACTCTTCGGGGTGCTTGAAGAAGTAACTGTGAGCGTGTAGAAGAGGCATGGGCTCTTCTTCGACGCTGTGGGTTCAACGCTGTGGGAAACGTGTTATAGATTCTAGCGGGCCGCTTAACTACATAAACCTCCCGAACACCCTACCCTCCCTAAGATAGCCCGCTTCACAGCGAAGAGCAGATTTTTCTCTAATTCCTCTTAGCAGCCCGCTGAGAAAATCGATTGGCAGATCATTTGTTAGCCGAGCCGCTTGCGGCCGTCTATCAAGATCTGATTTTCAGCACGTTTAAAGCGGTCGCAAGCGGCTCGGCTAACAAGATAAGCGGATGTAATCGAATTTCAACGGGCTGTGATAAGATCAGGCTTTTATCGTACGTAAAGTGCTTCTGTAAGAGAATTACCTGGGAATAACCCAAGCGATAGGGCGAGAAAGAGCCATAACGGCTGTTTCTGGGCTAATTATCTGGGTAATTGCCGGTCGTTAGGTCTAACTGGTCTTGATCGATCTCTAGCGTAAGATGTAAGATTTTGCGAGGAATGTATGCGAAAAGCGCGAATTGTTTGTCTGTCGTCTAATGTGAAGAAATGGAAAAGGCCTCGAGGTTTTCACCGTAATGCGAGTACTTATATTGGGCGGGACAGGCATGTTGGGGCACAAAGTGTTCCAGGTGTTTCGTGAGCGATTCGACACTTGGGCGACCGCGCAATCGGTGCATCGGCCTTTATCGAGTTGCGATCTGTTCGATGGCGATCGTTTGCTGTGCGGCGTGGATGCTTTCCGGATGGATTCGCTCACGCGAGCAATGGCGGAGGTGAAGCCCGACGCTGTTATCAACTGTGTTGGTATTGTCAAGCAATTGAAGGCCGCCAAGGATCCGCTTGTAAGTTTGGAGATAAACTCCTTGCTTCCGCACCGTCTGGCGAATCTTTGCCGCGCGTGCGGGGCACGCTTAATTCACATGAGCACCGACTGCGTATTCACGGGAAATAAGGGGATGTACACTGAGGACGACCAGTCGGACGCGGAGGATCTCTATGGCCGCAGCAAGTTTCTCGGCGAAGTCGACGGGCCGGGATGCCTGACCATGCGGACTTCGATCATCGGAAGGGAGTTGCGGACCAGCAACGGGCTGGTCGAGTGGTTTCTCGGCAACAAAGGCGGCAAGGTACGCGGTTTCCGTGGGGCCATTTTTACGGGCTATCCGACACGAGTACTGGCCGAGATTATGGCCGATGTGTTGGAAAACCACGCGGCACTCGAAGGCGTTTATCAGGTTTCGTCAGAGCCGATCAACAAGTATGACCTATTGTGCCAATTAAACGAGGCGTTCGGCCTGGGAATTGAAATCGAGGCGGACGACGATTTGGTCTGCGATCGCA
>CAZISU010000616.1:0-4620 GCA_964541935.1 uncultured Planctomycetaceae bacterium
TCATCGACCCTACGGCTCCTCCCGCAGAACGCTACAAAGCCGTTTCGCAAGGGGTTTGGGGCGATCGATCGCCGCCGCACAGGATAGCCGGGATGTATTCGGCCGACGGGCTGAATTGGACCCGCTACGCCCAGCCGGTATGTGACGTTCCCGCCGACAGCCAATATGCGGGCTTCTGGGACGCGGACCTGGGGCAATATGTGATATACGGCCGGACTGCCACGAATGGCCGCGCCGTGGGACGCTCGGCAAGCTCCGACTTCACAAATTTCGCCCCGCTGCAAACGGTGCTCTACGCCGACAGCAACGATCCGCCCAACAGCGACCTGTATAATGCGGCCGCGCTGAAGTATCCCGGTGCGGCCAATGCCTACTTCATGCTGCCGAGCCTCTATCAACACGATCCCGATACACTGGATATCCGCCTGGCGGTGAGCCGCGACGGCGTCAACTGGACCTGGCCCCAGCAGGACACAGCCTTTATCCCCTTGGGTGCGGAAGGCGAATTTGACAGCAAAACCTTGTACATGGGACAAGGGATACTGCAATCCGACGACGAAATGTATTTATATTACTCCGGTTCACCCCTGACGCATAACGGCCACGATCTGGACGATCTGGTAAACGCCGAACAGCCCCGAGCTTACAGCCGCGTGGTCGCAAAGCAAGACCGTTTTGTTTCGGCCGAGGCCGGCCCCGAAGGCGGGTGGTTCGTTACGCCGCCGCTGACATTCAACGGCAATAAGCTGGTCCTGAACGCCGACGTGCGCAGCGGCGGTAGTGTTAGGGTAGCCTTGTTGAATGACGCTGGAGAAGTCATACCGGGTTTCGAGTTGTATAACAGCCAGCCCATTACGGGCGATAACCTTAGCACCGCGGTAAGATGGAACAGCGGCGCCGATGTATCCACGTTGGCCGGACAACCGACGCGGATGAAAGTGGAAATCAACGACGCGAGCCTTTTCTCGTTCCAGTTCGCCCAAGATGACGACTGGCAGACACCTGCTAG
The DNA here is from genome assembly GCA_964541935.1 of uncultured Planctomycetaceae bacterium. Classification (GTDB taxonomy): domain Bacteria; phylum Planctomycetota; class Planctomycetia; order Pirellulales; family Thermoguttaceae; genus JAFGTN01. Next base: position 1,010 of record CAZISU010000616.1, read on the forward strand.
CAACTGGTATATCCTCGACGAGACATACGGCAACGGGGATGGGCAAATATCTTTTTTGAATTCTTATGAGTGGCCCTTTGCGACAACCGAGCCCACCGAGATTTTAAACGACGGTTACGCCGTGCTGACGCATGACGCCACCGGCATCGACTATGCCGCGCGGGAGAACGGCACCATCAATCTGCCTACGGGTGATTGGCGCATGGATATGAAGCTGAAACTGGACGACGGTCTGGGATTCTCGTTTTATCTGGGCGACCACGATAACGTACAAAATCGGGCCTTGGTTCAAGTAAATGCTTTGTACAACGAGACGGAGCCCCATCCCGATACGATCGGCGATTATAACTTACGTATTGCCGATGGCGGTGAAATTCAACTGCCGGGGTTCGACGGCTCGCAGGCCCACGTCTATTCGTTCAGATCGAACAGCAGCAATATCGACATGTATGTTGACGGCCTGTTTGTGGCCACTTTGGCTGGCGGTGCCGGCATCGATGTGGGCTACGAAGCCTGTCAGTTTGGCTTCGGCGCCGGTATGAGCACTGGCCCGGGAACCAGCGAGATATATTACATCAAAATCAGCAGCAATATCTTTGTTGACTGCCTCCCCGGCGACGCGAACGGAGACGGGCGGGTCGATAACGACGACGCAAGCATTCTGGCTGCAAACTGGCAGACGATTGGAGACGCGACCTGGGGCCAGGGCGACTTTAACGGCGATGGCAACGTCGATGATATCGACGCGACGCTTCTGGCAGCCAACTGGCAATCGACAATCGACCCGCCAGCGTCCGTGCCCGAGCCATCAGCTGCCCTGCTTTTGTTCGGCGGGCTGGGGCTACTAACAATTTTGATCCGGTCCAGACGACCATAACCAGTTACCACATGGAGTAATCAATCGAAGATGAAAACAACCATATTCAAGTTGACCGTTTTGGCCGCGATAATTATCGCAACCCGCACCGCTCCCGCACAAGACACTTCCAGTAAATCCGACCTGTATCACGTTGGCGCCGGCAAGCAGTTGCTTATCGACAGGGCCTTCTTTGATAAGGCCGAGAATGTCAAGCTCCGTCTGCATCCGCCGCGAAAAACGGGCGAAAAGCTTATCGAGCGAGAGCATCCCTGGGAATCGGCAACGCTGAACTGGTTCAGCGTGCTGGAGGACACCGGCGTGGTCGACAAACAGGCCAAGTATCGGATGTGGTACGAGTGCTACGACGTCGACGGATGGCCGACGGCCAACGACACATCGTTCTGCTACGCCGAGTCGAGAGACGGTGTTAAATGGACGAAGCCCGAATTGGGACTGTTCGAGTTCAAGGGCAGCAAGAAGAACAATATCCTCTTCCGCCAGATCGGCGTAGGGGCCGCCAAGTCGCGCGTGCATGGCTCGAATGTTTTTATCGACCCCACGGCCGAACCCGAGGCTCGCTACAAGGCCGTTTCGCAAGGCATGTGGAAAGGACGCACGCCACCGCACACTATCGCCGGTATGTTCTCGGCCGACGGTCTGAAGTGGACCCGCTATTCTAAGCCGATATGCGACGTGTTTGGCGACAGCCAATATTCCGGCTTTTGGGATTCACAACTCGGTAAATACGTTCTGTACGGCCGGAGTTTCGGACGCGGTCGGTCCTTGGGACGCTCGGAAAGTGACAAGCCGGATAATTTCGCGCCTCTGAAAACGGTTCTGCAAGCAGACGACAAAGATCCGCCCAACAGCGACCTGTATAACTCGGCGGCTATTAAATACAACGACGCGTCCCACGTCTACTTCATGTTCCCCAGCCTCTTTCAGCACGATCCCGACACGCTGGACATCCGCCTGGCAGTCAGCCGCGACGGCATTAAATGGACTTGGCCCCAGCAGGACGTGGCCTTCATCCCCTTGGGCAAGGAGGGTTCCTTTGACAGTAAATGCCTGTACATGGGGCAGGGTATCTTGCAAGCTGGCGACGAAACGTGGTTGTACTACTCCGGTGCTCCACTTACACACAGCGGCCACGAACTGGACGACCTGATCAAATGTAAACAACCCCGAGCTTATAGTCGCGTGGTAATGCAACGCGATCGTTTTGTTTCGGCAGACGCCGGCCCCGCAGGCGGATGGTTCGTTACGCCACCGCTCACGTTCTACGGCGACACCCTGATCCTAAACGCCAACATGCGCGACGGAGGAAGTATACGGGTTGCCCTCTTAGATGAGAAAGGTAAACCGCTCCCTGGTCGGGGCCTGGACGACTGCCTGCCCATCACGGGAGACAATCTCGTCGCGGCGGTTAAATGGAAAACCGGAGGCGACGTAGCACTCCGTGCCGGGCAACCGACAAGGATGAAAGTGGAACTGAAAAATGCCAGCCTCTTCAGCTTTCAGTTCACAACGGGGGATGTTGCCAAGTAAGTGACAAATCAGTGCTTTGTTACGAAGGAAGCCGATCTGTAGTCGATCAAGTTCGACTGACGCGACGCCGCTTGACGGCGGCAAGCATTGCAAAAGCCGACAGGAGCAAAATTCCGGACGAGGGAGCGGGCACCGACGCCGAACCCGACCCGGAGTGCATGTTGGCGGCCATGAGCGTGACGTCGATTTCGTTCACGATTCCGTCGGCGTTGAAATCGCCGTGGATCCAGGTCGCGTCGGTTGCAAGCCAGTTGTCGGCCAAAATCGAGGCATCGTTATTGTCGACTATGCCGTCGGCATTGATGTCACCGGCGAATGCCGTAAACATAAACAGGCCGTTGTCGTAATATAATATATGCATATTCGGGATGTCGTCTACGATGACGGTTTCGAAACTGCCGACATAGTCGTCGTAACTTAATAAGTTGAACACCATGCCCAGCCCGGTGGTGAAACCGTCGGTGAACACTATTTCCAACTCGCCATCGAGATACGCCGTGCCGGAAATCTCTAGATGGTCATACTCCGTACCCATGGATTCGCCGCCGATTTCGAGCACGAGTTTGCCGGAAGCCGTTTGAATGTAATCGCCGCCGACGTCCATGGATCGCTCGTTCTGGCTGCCCACGTCCACGGTGCCGGCGTTGGTGAGATCGAGGTCGATCAGTCCGTCTCCGCTTAGCGTGCCGCCTGTATTCACGTTAACGTTGCCGTAGTGCGATCCGGAGAGTTGATATGTTCCGCTGGCGTCGATAGCGACGTCGCCATCGAGCGTGCCGTCCAGTTGAAGCACTCCGCCGCTTCCAACCACCAGATCGGAACCGATCCCGACGGTGGCCTCGGTCGGCACGGCCAGCGTTCCGTTGGTTATGTCCAAGCGAGTCGAACCGCCGGTAATGGTAAGACTATCGACCGTATATGTATGTGAGCCAAGGTTAAAAGCAACCGTGCCAGCGTCGATCAGAACGCTGGGACTCGATTCATTGGCGGAGAATGAAACCGTATAGGCGTTTGTGAGATGAAATTCCACCGGGTCGGTAGAGAGTGGCTTTGTGCCGATATTCCAGTTGCTGCCCAGCGAAAATAGACCACCGGCCGATTGAATCCAGGCAGGCGTTGCCGGCGGATAGTTGATGTCCCAGCCGATATCGTCCATAGCGGCCACATCCAGATAGGTAGCAAGCTTACGTGTCCCAGTTGTGAT
>CAZISU010000617.1:0-4619 GCA_964541935.1 uncultured Planctomycetaceae bacterium
GCCTGAAACTGACCGCGAAGAAATATATCGAGTGGACCCAGCCCGGCCGCTCGATGACCAGCGTCGAAGGCATTTTCGCCGCCGGCGACGTAGCCGACGACTACTATCGCCAGGCAGTAACCGCCGCCGGCTCCGGCTGCATGGCCGCGTTGGACTGCGAACGCTGGCTGGCGGCGAAGGGCCTTTAGTGTAAATATCGACCTTGGACTTGAGTTCTCGCATGGAATACTAACCCGAAGCGCAAGCGAGGGGCGGGAAAACCAGTCTTCACGCCACACCGCCCCTCGCTTGCGCTTCGGGTTAGTATTGCCACTAGTTTACTGAAATATCAAGTCGAGTCAAAATCCTCCCGGAGCCCAAACAGTGTCAGACAATAAACCCGAAAAAATCACCGTCGCCCTTGCCCGCACGGCCGACGCCGTCGGTCGAGAAGTTCTCTTGCAAGGTTGGGTTCGCACCCGCCGCGATTCCAAGGCCGGCTTCAGCTTCATCGAGCTAAACGACGGTTCTTCGATGGGCGGTATCCAGATCATCGCCGACAAGCAGTTGGAGAACTACGAGTCGGAGATTAAGCGACTCACGGCCGGTTGCAGCATTTCAGTTGTGGGGCTGGTGAAAGAGTCGCCCGGCAAGGGCCAGGCCACCGAGGTGCAGGCCAAGTCCCTCACGCTGCACGGCACGGCCGACTCGGAAACATATCCCTTACAGAAAAAACGCCATTCGTTCGAGTTTCTGCGCACGATTGCCCACCTGCGGCCACGCACGAATTCATTCGGGGCGGTGGCCCGCGTGCGGAACTGTGCCTGCCGCTCGATCCACAATTTCTTTCAGGAGGAAGGCTTCCTCTACGTGCATACGCCGGTCATTACTGCCAGCGATTGCGAAGGCGCCGGCGAAATGTTCCAGGTGACCACGCTCGATCTCAAGGACGTGCCCAAGGTGCCCGACACGGGCGCGGTCGATTTCAGCAAGGACTTTTTTGATCGCCCGTCTTATTTGACCGTGAGTGGGCAGCTCGAAGGCGAGATTTACTCCTCGGCCCTGGGCAAGGTCTATACGTTTGGGCCGACGTTTCGGGCGGAAAACTCGAACACCTCGCGGCATCTGGCCGAGTTCTGGATGGTCGAGCCCGAGGCGGCTTTCTTCGATCTCTACGACAACATGGACCTGGCCGAACGGTTCCTCAAACGCATCTTCCGCGACGCCATGGAGCAATGCCCCGAGGACATGGAGTTCTTCAACCTGCGGATCGACAAGACAATCCTGGAAACGCTGCAGAAAATCGTCAACAGCGATTTCGTGCGTCTGCCCTATACAGAGGCCGTCGATATTCTCACTAGCTCGGGCCACAAGTTCGAATTCCCCGTCACCTGGGGCTGCGACTTGCAAGCCGAACACGAACGTTTCCTCACCGAAAAGCACTTCAAGTGCCCCGTGATTCTTTACGACTATCCTCGTTCGATCAAACCGTTTTACATGCGCGTCAACGACGACGGCAAGACGGTCCGCGCCATGGACGTATTGGTGCCCAATGTGGGCGAAATAATCGGCGGCAGCCAACGCGAGGAGCGTCTGGACGTGCTCGAAAGCCGCATGGCCGAACAGGATCTGGACGCCGAGAACTACTGGTGGTACACCGACCTGCGCCGCTACGGCTCAGTGCCCCACTCGGGCTTCGGCCTGGGCCTGGAACGGGCCATCCAGTTCATGACCGGCATGACCAACATCCGCGACGTGATCCCCTTCCCGCGAACGCCCGGCTCGGCCGATTTTTAAAACCACTTGCCACCCGAAGGGTGAGTGCTTGCATGCACCGTTGCCGCGTGTGTAGGATATTTGCAAGGGGTAACGCCGCACCAACATGCACGACAAGCAATACTATATGCGTTCACTTCTAATTCATGCAATAATCGCTGTCACGTTTCTGGCCCAGTGTCTTATAGCGACCACTCCCGCACGGGCCGAAAACTGGCCCGGCTGGCGGGGGCCGCGGGGCGATGGGACCAGTCTGGAAAGCGGCATTCCTACTCGCTGGGACGAGAAGGGGCAAAACATCGCCTGGAAAACGCCCATCCCCGGCAGCGGGCATGCCTCGCCCATCGTCTGGGGTGAGCGGGTGTTTGTCGTCTCGGCCGACGTTGATGCCGGCGAGCGATTGTTGCTGTGCATCGACCGCCGAAGTGGCAAGATCCTTTGGCGGCGTTGCGTGCTCAAAGCGCCTTTGGAAAAGAAGCATCGGCTAAACAGCCATGCCTCGGGCACGCCGGTCACCGACGGGCGACTGGTTTATGTGTCCTTTCTCGACACCGAGAAATTGGCCGGCTCGAAGCCATCGAAAAGCGGACGCATGTACGTGGCCGCCTACGACTTCGACGGTAACCGTAAGTGGCAGGCGCGGCCCGGCAAGTTCAGCTCGAGGCACGGCTTCTGCACCAGCCCCTTGATTTACGAAGATCTACTCATCCTCAACGGCGACCACGACGGCGACGGATACCTGGTGGCATTGGAGCGAGCGACGGGAAAAACTGTTTGGAAAACGGCCCGGCCCAACAACACTCGCAGCTATTGCCCGCCGCTGATCCGCAAGATCGACGGCCGCGTTCAAATGGTCCTCAGCGGCAGCCTTTGCGTGGCCAGCTACGACCCGCGCGACGGCCGGCAGCACTGGATCATGGACGGGCCGACCGAGCAGTTCGTGGCCTCGCCCGTCTATAACGGCAAATACCTCTTCATAACCGCCGGCTTCCCCACGTGGCATATCCTGGCGATTAAGCCCGACGGACAAGGCAAAATCAACGACGCGAAAATCGTCTGGCGAACCGAAAAAGGCTGCTCCTACGTGCCCTCGCCGATCGTGGCCGACGGCCAACCTTCGGCCGACTGCCCAAGCGGCCGGGGGCGATTCTTTCTGCTCGTCTCCGACCGTGGCATCGCCAGTTGTTTCGAAGCCCAGACGGGCAAGCGTTATTGGATGGAACGCATCGGCCCGCACTACAGCGCCTCGACGGTCTCGGCCGACGGCCTGGTATATTTTCTCTCCGACCGCGGCGTAACCACAATCGTCCGCCCCGGCGAAAAATTTGACGTGCTGGCCGAAAACAAACTTGGCGAAGACTGCTACGCATCGCCCGCGATAAGCCAAGGGCAAATCTTCATCCGCGGCGAACGGAACCTTTTTTGTATCGGAAAGTAGAAACACGACCATGAAAAGCAGGCGTTTTAGCAAAACCAACGTAGATGTTTCCGAGATCGGCATCGGCACGTGGCAACTTGGTGGGACCGAGTGGGGTGACGTTTCCGACCGCCAGGCACTGGATACGTTGCAGGCCGCGGCCGAAGCCGGAGTGACATTCATAGACACGGCCGATATCTACGGCGACGGTCGGAGTGAAACTCTCATCGGCCGCTTTCTCAAAGAACGTTCCGACCGCGATCGTTTCTTCCTGGCAACCAAGCTGGGCCTCCGCTCGGCCCCCGGCTGGCCCAAGAATTTCGAGCGCGAGACCGTATTCAAACACACCGAAGATTCACTCCGCCGACTGGGTGTCGAAGCGCTGGACCTGACGCAAACCCATTGCATACCCGCCGAGCAAATGCAAAGCGGACAAGTCTTCGGGCATCTGGCCGAGCTGCAACAACAAGGCAAAATAAAGGCCTTCGGCGCCAGTGTCGAGTCTTTGCACGACGCTCTCTTGTGTCTCGAACACGAAGGCCTGGCCTCGCTGCAAATCATCTTCAACATCTTTCGCCAAAAACCCATCAAAGTGCTTTTCGAACGAGCCAAACAGCAGGGCGTGGCCGTCATCGTCCGCTTGCCACTGGCCAGCGGTGTGCTGGCCGGCAAGATCACCCGCGACACCACGTTCGGCGAGAACGACCATCGCAACTACAATCGCGACGGGCAATGCTTCAACGTCGGCGAGACCTTCGCGGGCTTACCACAAGAAACGGCCGTCGAACTTGCCGAAACAATCCGCCCGATGGTGCCTGCCGAAATGACCATGGCCCAATTCGCCTTGCGTTGGTGCCTCGACTTCGATGCCGTTACCACCGTAATACCCGGCTCGAAACATCCCCAACAGGCGCGGGCCAACGCGTCCGCTTCCGACCTCAGCCCGCTTTGCGACGACTTGCACGACCGGCTCAGGATTTTGTACAAGGATAGGGTGAAAGCATCTATTCGTGGGGCTTACTGACCAACGCAAACAAAAATATCTGCCCCGCCGCTTGCGGCTCCCGCTTGTTTGCCCACTAATATCCACCCTCTTTAACCCCGCCGCTTGCGGCTTCGCCCTGCCTCGCCATATTGAGTTTGCATTTTTATCAAAAAAGTGTGTCTGGGGTTAAAAACGGTTTTTACGCGACCTCAGATAGCGACTGACGGTTCGCCGCGAGCGGCTGCCGGACCTGACGTCGAAGGCCACGTCGAGTTCGACTCCGTGCGCGAGCCACCAGCGACGACCACTTTGCGAGGCCATTACATCCAGCACGCTTTGCGATTCGCAAAGACCTCGCGGTAACTGGGGCATGAACCAGCCGGGTAATCGGCCCTCGAACCCGAAACGCGGCCAGGAATAGTAGCCGTTTTCGTTGCGGCAGCGCCCCGCCCGGGTTTCGAT
>CAZISU010000618.1:0-4617 GCA_964541935.1 uncultured Planctomycetaceae bacterium
CCGGCTCATGGCGGCGATTTTTTCCACGTAGTATTCCGTGGTCGTCAGACGCGGAGCCTCGCCGCCGACGAGCAATTGGTGACGAATGCCACGCTAGAGCAGTATGTCCGACTCAACCAGGGCCTCATCTAGCGCGAGATGCTTACGCTCAATCTGACGGGAATTGTTGAAACCACAATATCTGCAACGGTTTACGCAATGACTGGAAAGATATATCGGCGCGTAAAGCAACATTCGCCGGCGGCCATCGGGAGCGGAGAAATTCTGCTGGGTTAGCTCGCTCGCACTAGCGATAAGCTCGTCTAAGGGTACGGACGCGTTTAATCCCCCCCCTGCCCTCTCGGGACAGTTTTGAATTTGCGAGTATTTGTCTGTAGTGCTTGCCATCCGTTCCATCATAACCCGCCGCGGGTTCTGGCGGGAGGTGGTCGCTGGGCGTTAAAACCGGGAAAATCCACCAGAAAAAACGTACATGGCTTGACGTCACCCCCCCAAGATCGATAGGGTTCCTCGTATTAGCTTGGTGGAAAGAGTAGATTTTAAGAGCGAATTCCGGGGTCGAGACCTGAAATACTCAACCCTGTAGGCCGGGTCTCGACCCGGCGCCAGATCTCAAGAGCAGCCGCAAATGCCGGGTCGAGACCCGGCCTACTTGCAAAACCAACGGAGACAAACAATGATCGCATCAAATACTAAAACGGCCCTTGGGCTCATCGCATTATTTTTTCTACCTGCACTCGGACTAGCGCAGGGGCCCATCGAGGTCGAGGCGATTGCCGGGCAGCCGTACGGGGTTGGCCGCATAAGTATCCGTTTTCCCAGGGAGGCTTTGCCCGAAGTTCTCGGCGCCAAAGGGATTTCGGTCTGGGAACAAAACGACCGCATCCTCTACCCGGTCGTGCAAACTCCGCCCGACAACACACTCGTCAAGAACCTGCTGCTAAAGTCGCCATTGCTCGAAGGCGGACCGGTCCGTCGCGAAGTGGCTGGCATCTTGCAAGGCTTCATGAATCAAACCCCAAAGACAACGGTCTACTTCCTCTTTCGCGGCAGCGAGCCGCTGGACGTCACACTGCAAACCCGCGATGCACGGAATCTGAGGATTGTGCCTCGAGGCTCATCAGCCAGAGCCCCCGCAGCAGCCCCGCCCGCCCCGATCAATCCGCGCACGTTGCGCGGTCGCCGCGCGCCACGTGCGTCAAGGGCGCCGCAAACGGCTTTTGATCGCGTGCATGAACGACTGCTCAAGCAGTGGTGGCAAGAGCTAAACGCCAAGCCGGGCGGGTTATTGCAGAGCAAGCCCGACTATCCGCCCTTGGTGAAAAATTACATCCAGTCGATGCTGGCCGTGCGGCTTGGGCTGCCGCTGCCCAACGACGATAAAAGCCAAGACTGGCGGACGCAAACCGAGCAACACCTGGGCCTCTTCCTGGGCACGGAATCCGTGCTGCTGGCCGCCGAACGGGATCGCATGTTGGGCTTGGAGCCCACGGGGCAAACGGCCGACCTGCCCCTGCCCCAGCCAATCGAATGGCCGCCGCTGGAAGTTCCGCCTGTGGCAAAAGACACTAAGATCGAATCCATCGCCAAGCGGGTTCCGGCCGAATGCCTTTACGTGCGGTTCGGCAACTACGGCAATTTCCTGTGGATACAAGACACTATGAAAAAGTGGGGCGGCGACATGAGCAACCTCGTGGCGTTGCGAGGGCTCGACCGCGAATCGTCGCAGCGTATGGAGCGGCAACTCGTGCTCAAGCAAACGGCCCTGGGGCGACTGCTGGGCGGTACGGTCATCTCCGATGTGGCCATCATCGGCACCGATATGTTCATGAACGAAGGAGCCGCCTACGGGATACTCTTCGAAGCCCGCAACGAATTCATGCTCAACAGCAACTTCACCAGCCACCACAACGAAATACTCAAGCAGGATAAATCCGTCACGAAGCAAACGCTGGAAATCGCGGGGAAGAAAGTCACTTATCTCTCTAATCCCGCAGGCACCGTGCGTTCGTATTACCTGGCCGATAAGGGCTATATCCTCACCACCACGAGCAAGAGCCTGATGCGTCGTTTCATCGAAACCGGCGCCGACAAAAAGGGGACACAATCGCCTAGCCCCCCTGCCCTGGCCGACACGCCGGGATTTCGACATGCACGTGAGGTGATGCCTCTGGCGCGTGAAGACACGATTTTCGTCTACCTCAGCGACGAATTCTTCCGCAACATGGCCGGGCCGCGATATTGGATCGGCATGGCGCGACGGCTGCAAGCGGCCGCGGATATTCAACTCACGCAACTGGCCACTTTAGCAGCCGCCGGACGCCGCCTGCCGGCCGATACGATAGAAGAACTTATACGTGGCGGGTTCCTGCCAGAGGGTTTTCAAGACCGACCCGCTGGAAACAAGACTATCATCGACGGCAACCATGTTTACGATAGCCTTTACGGACGGTTCGGCAGTTTAGTGCCCATCCCCGACCTGCCGCTTGAGAAAGTCACCGCCCAGGAGGCCGCCGCATACGAGCGTTTCGTGAGTTTCTACATGCAGAAATGGGGCCGACTCGACCCCATGATGGTCGGCATCCGCCGCCACGAACTGCCCGACAACCAAGACCGCATAGTCATAGACGTCGAGGCCAACCCCTTCGCGCGACAACATTACGACATGCTGGCCCAGCGGCTGGGCCCGGCCGACAACAGCCAAATCGCGGCCATACCCGGCGACATCATGTTCCTCGAAGCACAGTTGACCGACCAGCGCATATTCGGCGGAGTGCAAGACGTGGGAATGCCCTTCAGTATCGACAACGGAAGTTTCACCCCGCGCGGCGGGTTGTTCAATGCGATTGTCGGATACATGGGCACCACCGGAAATATGGGATTGCTGAGCATACTGAACCAACTCATCTCCTCGCCAGCCGATTCCAACGGATACGCCGGCTCGGAAAACGGACTGTGGCGGCACGAGGGCGAACGCTTCACGGTCTTCTCCTTCCAACAAGACGTTTTGGCCATGGTCTGCGCGCAATTGCATTTCGAAGAAGCCCAACGCCCGGCACAAATCCGCATGCGTATAAAAGACGTGGCCCGTACGCAAATCACGCCCACGCTCAACGCCTTGGGTTACCTCCGCACGCGCAACACCTCGTTGGGCAATATCCGTCTGATGCACCAGTTGCAGCAACAGTTCCACGTGCCCGGGCCAAAATGCCAGGCAACCGCCGACCGCCTGCTGGGCGCGAAAATAATCTGCCCCTTGGGTGGGAAATATGAATACGTCAAAACGCCCGACGGATTGGGCTATTGGACCTCGACCGCACTACAAGGCGGGCAGCCACAACCGGGTGGAAACCAACTCCTGGGCGTTAGCGTCCCCAGCGGCTATCTGTCGCCGCCGCTGAACTGGTTCCGCGGCATGGATATGGACGCCACGTTGACTCCCAAGGCACTATCGGCGCACGTTGAAATCGTTATGCAGATGCCCGAGGAGAAGGCTGCGGAGAAGGTCGAGTAACCGGCAGCCGCGCAGCAAAAGGACAAAAAACCGGCTAAAAAAAGCGGGGGTTGGCTCGAAAAGCTTCTGCCGTCGAAGGAATGAGTGAGAGGTGAACGGCACTGATACGTCGTTAATTACGCTTGTACTCGCCACGTTCCACGTGGCGCCGAAGTGAGTACAAACATCTTGTATTGCAGGAGTTTGACCAGAGCTGACACGGCCTCGCCATCACGCGGAGCGTGATGAGTACACTCAAGCCTCAAACCGCTCCCGGGCCGCGGGATGCGTCGTTTACCACGATGATGTCGTCGGCCGGCATGACCATAATCTTGCCGTCGCCGAGTTTGCCGTCCGGGCCGGTGCGGCCGACGGTGCAGATGGTTTCGATGGTGCGTTCTAAGAAGTCATCATTAACGACTATCTCTAGAATTATCTCGCGGATCAGGTCGAAACCTTCTCCGCTGCTGAAGGCCCCCCCGCCTAGCTGGTGGATTCCCGCGTGAAGCCCCCCTGCCCTCTCGCGATGAGGGCCGAAACCCTGTGCATCGCAGACGGTCATCCGCTGCACCTCGATCTTTTCCAGCGCCTCGCGCACGGCGTTAAGCTTGGTAGGCTGGATAATTGCGATAACTAGCTTCAAGTGATTTCTCCTCGATTCACATAACGGCATTAGAATATAGGATTGATACAAGGCTGGGAAGTGCTTCTGACGACGATCTGGGATTGATCCCCGACAGGCAGATGAATAGATTGTGGGGGCATATTGAAATGACGTCCCTACCGGAACTGAAAAAGAGAAGTTACACATGACAAATAGTCATATATCACGACGCTTGCCTAATTTATCTCGAATGGTCGCTGGGGCGGCCTTCCTGGCGATCACCTGCTTCGCGCTCACGACGGTTTGGGCCCAGAACTCTGACACACAACAGAGCCCGCCGGCATTTGGGGAAGGTGGGCTGTTTGGCGGGCAAAATCTTGGCGGCACGGGTCTTGGTGGCGATAGCGAGGCCATCGCGGTCACGGCTTGCTTCACACTGTCCGCCCCCAAGCCGCCCGCCCCCAAAACATCCGACGCAAACAGCCCCCGCGGCGGCGAGCTATTTGTAACCGCCGACATT
>CAZISU010000619.1:0-4615 GCA_964541935.1 uncultured Planctomycetaceae bacterium
GCTACCCGAACCTGAAGTCAGTTCGAAAAGTGTTACCTTGATTTGAACCAGGCCAAAAAAAACCGCACAACGTGCGGCTTTATGTACCCCCTAGGGGAGTCGAACCCCTGTCTTCGGACTGAGAATCCGATGTCCTGGGCCACTAGACGAAGGGGGCTAAAGTATTATCAGGCAACGGCTTACGTCGTTTACTCTGGATCACTTTCTGATACATTGACACCTGATAGACTAAAACTCATCAAAAACACCCACCGGACGTTACCCAGCGGGTGTCAATTGGCATAACCTAGTATTTCGACCACGAGGCCACGCCAGATGAGCAATTCTACCCAAAAAACCCCCCGTATCAAGCCCCCTAAACCTTATCCTGACTTCCCCCTTTCCCCTCACGCTACAAAGCGTTGGGCGAAGAAGACTAGAGGCAAACTTCACTATTTCGGGCCGTGGGAAGATCCAGGCGGGGCGCTCAAGCTCTGGAGCGAGCAGAAAGACGACCTCTTGGCGGGCAGAATGCCCAGGCGGGCGGATGATGATCGGACGTCTATTCGCGACCTATGCGAGGCGTTCCTGCAATCAAAAAAGCGGGTTGTCCAAACCAGAGGACTAAACCATCTTCAGGGCGTTTTGGCTTATAGGTCACTTGAATTGTGGCCCAAACTTTTGGTGGCGGTCAGAAATGCGTTGCAGGTGTCGGCAGTGGTGGTCCCCTCTTCACCGGGTTTGCGGGGCCTTCGACCGGCCAGCAGATCGTCTTTCTGGTCGTTCCAAAGCTCGATTGCTTTTTCGCCGCGTGGATCGTCAGTCCATTTACCGAAATACTCTAGTTTTTGACGAACCTTTTTTGCCCAACGGCCACTTGCATGGGGGAAGAGTGGGAAGCCTGGGCTGGGCTTGGCCGGTTTGACGGGGCGGGGCTTTGCGGTAGAATTGCTCATCTAGTAACACCTCGATTTCGATAACTAGGTGGTGTTGCTCTGCCACCCGTTAGCTATCATCCAGCGGGTATCATTTTCAGCATTAGAGCATTCCAGTTGTCAGGATGGGTGACAAGCCAGTCAGAGAAATAAGAGAAAAGTGACATAACCCCTTACTGTGAAATCATTTGCGCCCGTAGCTCAATGGATAGAGCAACGGACTTCTAATCCGTAGGTTGCAGGTTCGATCCCTGCCGGGCGTGCCTTTACAAGTAAAAGCCCCGCAAGCAGTTACGTCAAACGCTTGCGGGGTTATTGCTTTTCTTGGAGGATTTTTATACAATAGATTCTACAAGAGTTGGGGATTTCCCCCTTGTATATGGCCATGAAAAACGGATGCCAGTTGTTCCACCAACTGACACCCTAGGCCAACACCTGTTCGATTTCAAGCTAAAGGTGAGACCATGACAAACAATTCTACTCCGTCTACTCGTCCGCGAAAAGCGGGCAATTCTGACCGACCCCCGAAGCCACGAAAAGACTTTCCATTGACCCCTCACCCATCGGGCCATTGGTGTAAATCCATACGTGGCAAGATGAAGTATTTCGGCAAATGGGGAAAAAGAGTCAATGGAAAGATGACCCGCTTACCCGGTGACGGGTGGATTGAAGCCGAGCAGCTTTTCGAGCAGCAAAAGGCTGATCTTTTCTCTGGTAGAACTCCCCGTGTTGAAAAAGATGGGCTTACGATTGGTCGTCTTTGCAATCGATACTTGACCGGCAAACAGTTGCTTGTAGATAACGGTGAGCTAACTCCAAGAACCTTCTACGATTATCGTAAAATCTGAGACCGAATAACGGAATTTTTCGGAACGGGTAGATTCGTCGATGATCTCGGAGCGGGTGACTTCGAATCCCTTCGGGCAGAAATCGCTAAAACGAATGGCCCCGTTCGCTTGGGAAATGTAATTCAGCAAATTAAAATGGTATTTAAATTTGCTTACGACTATCAGCTAATTGATAATCCGGTTAGGTTCGGGCCAAATTTCAAACGTCCATCGAAGCGGGTTCTACGGGTCCATAGAAATGGCAACGGGCAGAAAATGTTCGAAGCCAACGAGCTAACAAAGCTGTTGAAATCTTCTAATTCTCAACTTCGGGCAATGATCCTTTTGGGTATAAATTGCGGCTTTGGGAATTCCGATTGTGGACGCTTGCCCATATCCGCATTGGATCTTGAAAATGGATGGATCAATTATCCGCGTCCGAAAACTGGCATAGATCGACGTTGTCCGTTATGGAAGGAAACCGTCGAAGCCATCAAAGCAGTTTTGTCTGAAAGAAAAACACCCAAGCGAAAAGAAGATCATGATTTGGTGTTTCTTACAAAACGGCGTGAACGCTGGACAAAGGATACAATTGCGGCAAATCCCATTAGTGCCGAGTTCCGAAAGCTGTTGCAAGCAGAAGAGCTATATAAACGTGGTCGGGGCTTTTACGCTCTTCGTCACGGCTTTGAAACCATCGGAGGCGAAACAACGGACCAAGTGGCCGTCGATGCGATTATGGGCCATGTCGACGCTAGCATGGCGGGAACATACCGCGAAAGAATTTCCGATGAACGACTTTCGAACGTTACGAATCACATTCATACTTGGCTTTTCATTACAGATTTAGCTTCTTAGTTTTGAAATTCATTACGAAGTTAAAAAAATCAATCTGGTGGTGGGCAATAACTCTGAAAATCGGAGTTTGACATACGACCACAAAAGTGCATAATGGCAAGTATGCGATGAAGTGAGGAGGAAACTCTTCACGACTTTGGGACCGAATCGGCAGAAGACCGCTATCCGCCTTGAGCGGACGATGCAAGTCGACGGATGCTTATCGACACGGTGATGCAAGCGAGGTTCCGACGCAAAACAATTTGACGAATAAGTCTCAGTCAGCACCAGACCGGACGGATTCGAAGACAACGGATTAGATTCCCTTGTCTTTGAGTTCGTCCGGTTTTTTTATTGGGCTGACAAAGATGAGCACGACTACCAGAACTAAATATCTCTCTCCACCCGAAGTGGCTTCGATTCTCGAAGTCACTCATCACAAAGTCATCGCCTGGATTAATTCGGGCGAACTTGAAGCTTACGATTTCTCGGAAAACAGGGCATCTAGGCCCAGGTGGCGAATCAGCCAAGCCAACATTGATGCCTTCCTTGAACGTCGAGCCAGTAGCCCCACGCCCCCGGTAACGCGACGACAACGCCGCAAAAAAGCCGACGGTGTAATTCAATTTTACCCGGAAAAGTAAGGCAAGAAAAAACCGCCCGTGGCGAAGGTGACCGCGGACGGTTGATGTTTTTGCCTTGATTTGTTGGAAGGGTCAAGACATGAGTAATTGTAACCAAAAATCTCAAACAGAACAACATCGCCGTCGAATAAAAGCATCCGCAAAGCTCCGTCTACGTCCAGGTAAAGCATCTAAATACATTTCCAACGTTTCACACTTGAATCCAGGAGATCGTGTAATTATCGTTTGTCGAGTTTCAAAACGTGCCCAAAACCATAACGGCAACTTGGCAGACCAAGAGCGTAACCTAAGACAACGAGCGAAAATACTTGGGCTAATCGTTGTGGGAATTGTTACATATGTTGGTTCTGGAACCGATCCATGCTGGCTAGCTCGCCATATTGCTAAAGCCAAAAAGACGAACGCAAAATTTTTTGCAGAATCGACAGATCGTTTTATTCGTTCTTCGTATTATCACAGCAAAACAAACCCCGATGCACAAGCAAGGGAAAGTGATTTATACGAGTTGTATATAATGACAGGTGGCATGGAACTTGTTACCGATATAAATCCAGCCGCAACACCTTCGGAGGTTAGGTCATATCAACGCATACGAGGTCAAAAAATGAAGGGAAAGGAAAATCAATACTCTTCCATGTTCTCTAAACAAAAAATATGGAAAAAGAGAATTTCAGAAGTCCGAAAGTCATTGCCCCTTTCAGGGTACAGGATCGTTTAAGGTGTGACATTATAGAAATACGATTAACCCCGTAAAAACAAGGGAAATAATTAGCGTCAAAACAACAACTTTTGCAGCAGTGCCATTAGTACATATTTATCTCCTTTACTCTCCCATTCCTCTACATGTTTATAGAAATGTAACTACAAATAATAGACTTTACGAATAATAAGTGAATGAAAAACAGATGGGTAAACAATAGAATTCATGATTAGTAAATACTATTTTCTGTTCATTCAGATTCCTCTTTCTTCTCATTTTTTGCATATGTATGGATTATGAATATGTAGATTTATAGAATTAATAACTGAAGAAAAATGAATAACAGAATAATTTCAACAAATGGTTCAAACAGATGGATCGAAGTAAAATCAAACATCAACGAGAGCGAGCAAGTGCGGGGCATTGTCGTCGTAAAATCTTTTCCAGGCGTGCAGTTTCTCTTTCCTCTTTCAGCCCCTTGGAATCGAAGACAGGAGCTTTTAATAACGATACAATTTTTCCGGTAGTCACAATTTATCTTTTCTCCACCTTTCAGTTTTATCGAGCCAGTCGTTTTTTTGCTCTATTCATTTTTTCTAGCCAGACTGAATTAAGCTATGAAATTTTCTATAGCTATAAATTGAGGTGGCCTGGGTTGTCAAGGCGCCGAATTGGGTTATTTAAGGTGAATTC
>CAZISU010000620.1:0-4612 GCA_964541935.1 uncultured Planctomycetaceae bacterium
CATTGAGTGTGGGTGCACGGCGATGACGTTGGCCAGTTTCGCCCAGCCCGGATTATTCATGAATAATCCAGGCCAGGTCGTGGAAGTTGGCTTTCCAGACGGCTTTGCCGGGCAGGTTATGCCGGGCTGATTTTGTCGACCGACTCTGACGGATGTTGAGCCCTAGACTTTGCCTAAGCGGAACAACCGGCCTGGAAGCCGGCGGGGCTGTGCTGTATTGGGCTATCGGAATGCGGTGGCGAGCCGGATGGGAACGATTCTAATTGAGTACACTCCAGCCAGTCTAATGAAGTCCAGAGCAGTTAATCGCAAGGAGCTTGCATATGCCGTGCCGCACACTTTTTTTAATCGTTGTGCTTGCCTTGGCGCTGCCGATAACCGGGCCGCGACCGAGCGAGGCTTTCGAGTTCTTCCACCGTCGGCAGAAGCAAGCGAATGCATATACCACGCCGCGATACCAGCAGGCGGAGCGATGGTATCCGCAGTATCGGCCCATGGCGGGCGATAATTATGGCGGTGGCGTGCCGACCTATGCCTACGGATATTTTGGCGGCAAAGCCCATTCGGCCCACGGTTGGCATCACGGTTATCACGGCGATTTGTATATGTGGGGTCCGCTGCGAGGGCGGTAGTGGTTGAGTGTAGGGCGTGCCAGACGGGATTGCTGCTTACCGTGCGAAGCCCACGAAGAAGCTGAAGATCTGTTCGCGGTCGCCGGGGGTTGTCGAGACCGGGAAGGCGAAGTCCAAGGCGATGGGCGCGGGGCCCATGGCTGGGACTACGATCCGCAGGCCGAAACCGGGTGACACGCGGTAGGTGTCTTCCCAATTGTCTATCGACTTTTCGACCGTACCCGTATCGCAGAAGACTACGCCGCGGAGCATATCGTCGGCCGTGATGGGGAACATGTACTCGGCCGAGGCCAGCATTTGGAAGTGGCCGCCCACGATCACGCCCGTGGCTGGGTCGCGAGGTGACGCACCGCGGAAATAGAAACCGCGGATGGTCGAGAAACCGCCCGCATAGAAGTTATCGTAAATGGGCGTATTGTCGCCGGTAATTCCCATTCTAAGGTTAAGGCTGAGCACGTGTCGACCCGACTGGTCGGCCCGTTCGCGGAAATGGTAGTACTTGCGGACATCGATATTGAAGCGAGGATACTGATAAGTGCCGATGACCTGCTCGACCGAGGTCTCGATGAGGTGTCCTTCGGTGGCCAAGAAGGCGCTATCGCGTGTGTCGTGTGCTAGTTTGAGCGAAAAGCCATGCAGGACAGAATCGCCGACGACGGCTGCGAGTTCGGCCGGGGTAGGCTCGTAGGGGTCGCTGATATTGATACTGGCCCCACGATATGCGACGCTGCCGGTCAAGGCGTGCGAGAAGTGATAGCCCAAGGCAACTCGACCGCCCAGGCGTTGCTCATCCCAATATTCGTAGATACGTGTGTAGTAGAAAGCGCTGGTACTAAGGCTAACCTCGGAGTTTAAGAGGTAGGGTTCGGTGAAGCTGGCCGTGTAACGTTGCACAGTGGTTCCGGGAACGGCTTCGAGTCGGAAGCGTTGGCCGGCTCCACGCCATGCGGTGGCGTTGCGGATGTCTTCGAAGCTACGCGGGAAGCGACGCCAGTCGAAGTTCTGTTCGTCCAAAACGATCGAACCGACCAGGCCGGCTTCGGAGTTGACGCCCACGCCCAACATGAAGCGGCCGGTTTGGGTCTCTTGGCCTAAAACGTTGAGTGGAATGAACGGTAGCGCGCCAATGGGGCCGGGCTCGACGCCGAACAGGGGCGTGGGGCCGACATCGGTGGGGTCGGTGACGTAGGGCCCTTGTCCGCCGGCGTCGCCTGTCAAGGGCGGCGGAAAACCGGGGCCCTGGCCGTATTGCTGAGCCGGTTGCGCATACACTGGACCCGAGTTTGTGCCGGGTGGACGGGTTACCGAGTTGTAGTTCTTAGCGACGTTGCCTTGGTTGGCATAAGCGGGTTGGGCGGCGGCCGTGTTGTAGCCTTGCGACGGGGCTTGGGTGACAGGTTGATTCTGGAAAGCGCTTTGGCCTTGGGCCGGCTGTGGGTATTGCGGATTTGCGTAGACGTTGCTTTGCGGGCGGGTTGGTTTCCAGGCGGGATCGGTGTTCAACGACGGCACGGCAGTGCCCACGCTGGGCGAATACTGGGCGCGGATTACCGGTTGCCCACGGCGGCTATCGCGATAGTTCGAGGCTGTATTTTGCCGGATTGGGCTTTGCCGCGTGGGTTGGTTTTGCCGTTGATTGAACTTGCGGTCCCAATCGCTGACGAACTTCCAGTCGTCGGCAAGGCACGTGCCCACGCTCGTCAAAATGACGACAGTAGCCAACAGTCCAGCGGCCATTCTAACCACGGCGTTTACCTCCGGCATAAGCCAAACGTTTTTGTATTGTCGTTGCGGAACGATTATTTTTAGTCTCATGCGAGGGTTACTCATTTGCTGCCTCCGTCATTTTCCGTGGCCCATCGGCCGAGGACTTTCAAGTCGATCCAGCGAACGCCCCCGCATGCTGTGCCCCTGCGTGCTGTTGTCGAGTATGGCCCGTTGTCATCTGGGCTTTGTCCTCGGAAACCGTTGTCGCTTGGAGGAGCCTGGGTATTGGGGCGTGCAATTTGCGGTGCGTTTCTGCCTTCGGGGTACTCGGCCTCGGACGGGTCGCTGATGACGATGTCGGGCACGGCACCCATTTGCGGGTTGACCTCGAAAAGCCCGCAGGCTTTCAGTCGCCGCTTGCTGTCGCGGATTTTGCGGATGTCGACGATGTCGCCGGGTTGGAGCGATATGCGGTTGAGCATGGTGGTGATTTGCGTATGCGGATTCTCGCCGCTGATCTGCGGGATGATCCGTCCCACGCGATATTGCTCGCCTTCGGTAATGCTGTAGACGAGATCAACTTCGCCGGGCTCTTCGCGGAAGCGCGGTTCGGCGCGAATTTTGGAGAAGATATAGCCGACGCTGCCGTATTCTTCCTCGATCGAGGCTCTGTCGCGGTTGAGCTTGGCGCGGTTGAAGAAATCGCCTTGGCCGAGATTCAAATCGGCCATGAGCGTTTCGGACGGAATATTCTTGTTGCCTTCTACCGATACGCTTTGGATCTTGTATCGCGGGCCCTCGTTGATTACGTAGGTGACCGTGATCCATTCACGGCTCTTCGAATAAGTGATTTCGGGTGTCCCGATCTTGGCTTGGAAATAGCCCAGCCCGTGATAATAGGACGTGAGATGGTTGCTGTCTTCTTCGATCAGCTTGCGGTCGTATTCGCCGCCGAAGACCCATAGGAAACCGTGCTTGGCCTTGATCTGCGTCTTCAAGCGAGATGCCGATACGATCGTGTTGCCGATAAATTTTGTATCGAGGATGCGTTGCTTGGGCCCTTCGTTGATCAAAAACGCCACGCCGCGGTCGCCGGCCTTGTTGCCCTTTTCAACCTTGACCCGAGCCACGCCGAAACCGTGGTCGTGATAGAAAAACTCTAGAGCACGCCGGGCGTCTTCGGCCATATACGGGTCGAGCGCATCGCCGACCTTGAGGTTCGTCTCCTCGGCCAGCAGCTTACGCTTGATTTTGCGGTTGCCGAGGTACTTCACATACTCGATGGTGGGACGCTCGACGACTTCGAAAATCACCACGCGGCCGTGTGGCAAATGCTGATAGGAAACGCGGATGTCGACGAACTGGCCCGTGCGATTGAGTCGCCGCACGTCCTTCTCGACCAGCTCTTGTACGAACTCGCGTCCCGCGCGGGTGCGAATGTGGGGAAGAATATTTTCCATCTTCGTCGTGCGATTGCCGACGACGCGGACTTCGACGACCTGCTCTTCTTGGCCGGCCGGAATGAGCGTCACGCCTGGCGACGGCGTGAGCAAAGCTTGCTGATTTTTGGCCGAAAACACGTTTTGTAGGGCCGAGCCCACGACGTGAGTGCCCAAAGCATTTGCATTGCCCAATTGCTCATCGCTATACGGAGCCTGTCTGGAGTACTGCGCATGGACCGCCAACGGGCCCAGCACGAGCAAGCCCACAGCCGTCGCGGTCATGATGAATATTGATCGCAAAGCATGTAGATTGTCGCGGATGACAGCCATACACGGCTCCTTCCGATACCGTCGAGTTTCAAAATCCTGGGAAATGGTCGCGTAGAAATACAGGAAGTGCCCGGCCAAAACAAGGTGAATTGGTCAGAAATACGGATTTGGAGCGGGTGGAAAATCGCCGGGTTTTCCTATATTGCGTAGATCCACCGAAGAGAGGGGGTGACCCGCCTGGGTTTCTGTTCCAGGAAGCGATTTTGGCTTGGGTATGGAATACTAACCCGAAGCGCAAGCGAGGGGAGGCTATGCGTTCCTCGCTTGCGCTTCGGGTTAGTATCGTAGGGTGCGCTGGTGAACACCCTGATTAGTCAATCAGAAATCACCCGGGTCGGCCTGGTCGTATTGATCGAATTCGCTGTGCGATTCGTGGGCGAGATTTTCAAACCGCGTAAAGCGGTGAAGCCAAGCAAGTTTTACGTCGCCGGTAGGGCCGTTTCGCTGTTTGGAGATGATCAGGTCGCCCTGACCGGTGAGACCTTCGCGTTCGGCGTCTTC
>CAZISU010000621.1:0-4607 GCA_964541935.1 uncultured Planctomycetaceae bacterium
AGCGACTTTACCATTACCTCGGGCTCCAGCGGGATCCAGGCGAACATGCACTGGCCGGCGGCGTTGGCCACGTGGAAGTTGTTGCTCATGATACGGTGTGCCTCGCCCTTGCCCGAGTATTCGTAACGCTCGAACTCCTTGGGGATCAGGCCCGGAGGGCACATGGCCGCTTCGAACGTCCAGGCACCCATCTGCGTGTGCCGCCCAGGCGTGGCGTCCATCTTGCAGCTCGTGGCCAGGCCGGGGTTAAGGCGTGGATCGTGCATGGGGATCTCTTCGCCTTGAACGTGTATAGCGTATTGCTCGGCGCCCTTGCCGATCCGCTCGGCGGCGACTTTCATGCCATCGGCCAGAACCCGCCCGCCGAAACCCGTGCCTTGTGCGATTTGCAAGGTAACGTCGGCGATGGCTTTGCCGTTACCCCAGTTCAATTCGATGCCGTCGGTGTCGTCCTTGGTAATCAGTCCGTTTTCGTAACATTCCACGGCGAAAGCCAGTGTGCAGCCCGTGCTGATCGTGTCCAGCCCGTACTCGTTGCAGATCGCGTTGCAAAGGTTGATCGAAGCCAGGCAATCGTTCAGGCACATCGTGCCGAAGGCGCCCAGCGTTTCGTACTCGGGCTTGTGTCCCTTCGATTGCATGTCGCCTTCGGTGACTTCGGTTTCGCCTCCGCAACCGATGGGGCAGCGCCAGCAGGCATATTTTCTGTTTTGAATTTTCAAGACGGCATCGTCGCTGATCTTGGCCGCGCCGGGGAAGTCGTCGGGCACGCCGCCCCAGTTCTTAATGGGCGTGTCGCCCGAGGCACACGACCCGGCCGGCATTCCGGCCGTGCCGTATTGGCTGAGGAACTGTACGATACCGGCCTCGCGCATCTTCTTGCGATGCTCGGCGTTATAAGATTTCATCGCTGCGGGATCGGCCATGGTGATCGGCTCGCTGCCAACACACACAACGGCCTTCAGCCGTTTCGAGCCCATCACGGCGCCCAATCCGCTGCGTCCGGCCGCGCGGCCACGGTCGTTGATTATGCAAGACAGCAATGCCTGGCGTTCGCCGGCCGGGCCAATGCACGTGGCGCAGGTTTTCGGACCGTAGAGCTTTTTCGTCTCGTCGTCGATGAACAACGAGTCTTTGCCCCACCAATCGTCGGCAGGCAACAGTTGGGCCTCGCCGTCTTTGAGCAGAAGATATACGGGCTTCTCGCTGATGCCGTAAAAAATGACGCCGTCGAAACCGGAGTTTTTCATGACCGGCCCGAATGTGCCGCCCGAGTTCCCATCGCCCCATGTGCCCGTCTTCGGGCTCTTCGCCACTACGGTGTAGCGGTTGGTCGAGATGCCCGGGGTACCGGTCAGCACGCCGGTGAAAAATCCCAGGTGGTTGTCCGGCCCCAGCGCGTCGACATTGGGCTTCTGGTGCTTGTAAAGATAATAGGCTCCCATGCCGTAGCCGCCGAGATAATTCAGATAAATCTCATCCGCGGGAGTTTCGACTCGCAGTTCTTGGTTGGTAAGATCAACCCAAAGAACTTTGCCCATTGTACCTGGTACTGCCATCGTGATATCTCCTCATGTGTTTCTTCTGCCGCGACTGCAATAATCATCTTATATCGGGACGATTATCAGGCAAACGCGACAAAGAAACCGCCTATTCCAGAAGCTATTAAGGGAAAACGCCTTGCAGCTAAGTTTATGTGAGCCAAGGCGCTCGGTCAAGACGTTGAATGTCGTCCAGGAGCGAACCCAAATGGCACGGCATTGCCAACTGACCACGTGCAATTGTATAATTTTGAATGCCGGCATGAGTCTTCCACCCATGCGTGTGGTTATAATAAGCCCGGGACTTGAATGCTGCGGCCGGGTCGGCGAAAATTCAACCGGACTATTAACGAAGCCATACTAACCCGAAGCGCAAGCGAGGGGCGTTTGACGTCCCCATGCTTTCACGGCCCTCACTTGCGCTTCGGGTTAGTATGGCAAACGAAATTCAAGCTCATTAATCTCAGCGGAGATAGCCAACGCTCTATGTGTCGATATATCCGAGCTTTTGTGTTGTACACCAACGTGTTTCTGCTAGTCTCGGCCTGCCTTGCGGGGTGTTTGAGTTACTGCTTGGGGTCTGAATGCACCGATAGCGTGCACAGTTCGAAGCACATTTGGCCGGAATTGGCAATTGAGAAATTTTGTCTTGCGCCCAATAAAACGGTGGCCGAGGCCATGCAGCGACAGCCCGAAAGTCGCTCACGTTTGGCGGTTCTGGCCGACTGGCTCAAGCAAGACGGGATTCGCGGCGATAGCCCGCTCGCGTGCAAAACTGTTGCTCGTGTTGTGAAACAGCTAGACGCCACGGGGCAAAAACTCAAATCCCGACTCGAAATACTGCAACGCGACCAGATTGCGACCGGCGATCTACGCTGGGGACGGCTTTACCTCGCGGCCTGTCAAAGCCGGAGATCTGAGCGACTTAGACCGCATGGCGAGACTTTGCGCAGAATCGTCTTCACCAAGCACTACGATCTGGGCGGCTCACACTATGCTTATACCGAAGGCCAGTCCGATGCCCAGCGAGAGATGCACTTTACGCCCGGCGGGGCGCTGTGCTTGTGGGAAATGGACGGTCTTTTCGGCAAAACCCACACGCTACTCGAAGACCCTCGCGGAGTGATCCGCGACCCGGACGTTTCGCCCGACGCGCGGCGGATCCTTTTCGCTTGGAAAAAATCGCTTGGCAAAGACGATTTCCATCTCTATGAAATGGACCTCAAGCTAAACGCGGATGGTGCTCCCGTAAAAAACAGCGTGCGACAGATCACCGACGGGCTGGGGTTCGCCGACTACGAGGGCGTCTATCTACCAGACGGCAATATCATTTTCAATTCGACCAGATGCGTGCAAACGGTCGACTGTTGGTGGACCGAGGTCAGCAACCTTTTTACCTGCTCGGCAGACGGGCGACACCTCCGGCAACTGGCCTATGACCAGGTGCATTCGAATTACCCCACCGTAACGCCCGACGGCCGCGTGATTTATACGCGCTGGGACTACAACGACCGCGGGCAGCTTTTCCCACAGGGCCTCTTCTCGATGCTCCCCGACGGCAGCGGCCAAACCGAGGTCTACGGCAACAATTCTTGGTTCCCGACCACGATCATGCACGCCAGGGCAATTCCCGCCGACGGCAATGCGGACAGCGGCAAGATCGTTTGCGTTTTCTCCGGACATCATACCCACCAGCACGGTTGGCTGGGCATCATCGACCCCCGCCGCGGTCGCCAGGAGAACCATGGTGCGACGCTTATCGCTCCAGTGCGCGAAACTCCGGCCGCACGAATCGATCAATATGGCCAATCGGGTGACCAGTATCAATATCCGTATCCGCTCAGCGAAACCGAGTTTCTCGTGACACTGCGTCTGAAAGGCGAGAAGCATTTTGGCATATATTTCATCACCATCGACGGGCAACGCGAACTGCTGGTCTCCGATGCAAAGGTCTCCTGTAATCAGCCCATTCCCCTGCGCCCCCGGCCGATGGCGGCGTCCATCCCCAGTCGCGTTGATTATCGCCAAAAAGATTCGACCGTATATTTACACGATATATATCAAGGGCCGGGCCTCAATGGCGTACCGCGCGGAACGATAAAAAAATTGCGGGTTGTGGCACTAGAGTTTCGCGCTGCCGGCGTTGGAAGTAATCGCAACGAAGGACCGGCCGGCGCCGCTTTGGTCAGTACGCCCATTTCTATCAAAGGTGCTTGGGACGTGAAACGCGTCTTGGGCACAGCCGAGGTTCACGCCGACGGCTCGGCCAGTTTCACCGTCCCCAGCCGCGTACCGCTTTACTTCCAGGCACTCGACGCCAAGGGGCAAATGGTGCAATCGATGCGAAGTTGGACGACCTTCCAGCCCGGCGAAAACTATTCCTGCGTCGGTTGCCACGAACACAAAAACACGGCCCCGCCGGTTTCAATAATAAGCCACGCCGGGCGACGGGCTCCGCAACAGTTGGATCGGGGCTTCGATGATCCCGACCGCGGCTTTAGCTTTGTCCGCGAAATCCAACCCATCTTGGACCGGCACTGCGTGTCTTGCCACAACGTAAAAAAACCACCCCAATATGGCACTTACGGCAAGGCCAAGGCAAACGAGGATCCAACCTCAAGCGATACGCCAATTCGCCCAGCCTTCAGCCTCGAAGGCAAGCAGACCCTGGACAAAGCCAGCAGTCGCAAGTGGAGCACGTCGTATCACGCTTTGGCCGACCGCAGGATATGCAACTGGATCAGTCCGCAATCCGTCCCCACAATGCTCCGCCCCTATCACGCCGGCGCCTCGCAAAGCCGCTTGATACGAATGCTCGAACACGACAACCACTACGGCGTGAAACTTGCCCCTCGGGAACTCAACCGTCTGACCGTCTGGATCGACCTGCTTGTGCCATACGTTGGCGACTATACCGAAGCCATGGACGAAACGGGCATCGAGCGTTACAACCACTTCCTGCGAAAACGACATAAATGGCACGAGCAGGAAGCAAAAAACATCGCCGACTTAATCCGTGAACCTTGACGCCCCCCCCGATTTACAGGGCTTCGTTCGGTGACCTAT
>CAZISU010000622.1:0-4605 GCA_964541935.1 uncultured Planctomycetaceae bacterium
GGTTACGAGCACGACGGTGATGCAGATTGTTAGCAGGCACCATTCGATCATGTTGAGGTGCAGTACTATGCCGGCCAGGATCACGGCTGCCGATATGAAGAAGTGGGCGAAGAAGCTGCTCTCGCCGCGGAAGCCTGCCCACATGCCGCGAAAGGCGTCGCTGAATTTCGCGCCCCAGGAGCGATCCGGTCGACAAACGTCGCCCTCATGAATTTCCGACGGCTGCTGTTGGATGGGAGACATTTTTTTATTCTCGGGAGGGGGGCGTGGGACGTGAGCTATGGGTTGTGAGCTGAATAGCACTGACATTTCGTTTTTCAGGCAATACTAACCCGAAGCGCAAGCGAAGGGCGACGCGATGTTTACCCTCATTCCCCCCTTCGCTTGCGCTTCGGGTTAGTATACGCGACGACAAGCGTCGCCGCTAACTGTCCTCTACAAACTCACCACTGTAACAAGACCGTGGCCCAGGCCAGGCCGGCTCCAAATCCGCTCATTAGCACTAGATCGCCCTGTTTAATGCGGCCTTGGCGGTAGACTTCGTCTAGTACCAGGGGGATGCTCCCGGCCGAGGTGTTTCCGTATCTGTCGAGGTTGGTTGCGACTTTGCTTTCGTCGATGCCCATCGATTTGACGGTCGAGCTGATGATCCGCATGTTGGCCTGATGGAAGATGAAGAGATCGACGTCGTCGAGCGTTTTGCCAGCCTCTGCAAGTACCTCGGTGATCGTATCGCCGACGATACGAACGGCCCATTTGAAAATCGGGCGGCCTTCCATCTGCATATAGTACTGGCCGGCGTCGGCGGCCTCTTGCGTGAACGGCATTTGCGAACCGCCCATCGGTCGGCAGAGCAAGTCGGCGCCGCTGCCGTCGGACCCCACGGCGTAGGAAAGCATGCCTTGCTGGGAGTTGCCCGGTGCCAAGAGCACGGCTCCGGCCCCGTCGCCAAAGAGCGGGTACGTCTTCTTATCTTCCGGGTTGAGGATGCGGGAATTACAGTCGGCGCCGATTACCAGCACCATGCGGTTACAGCCGCTGGCCACGAACTGCATGCCCGTCCATAAGGCGAACACGAAACTGGCACAGGCCGCGCTGAGGTCCAGAGCCGGGGCTTTGAGTCCAAGCTTCTCTTGCACCAGGCATGCCGCCGAGGGCAGCGGCATGTCGGCCGTGAAGGTGCCTAGCAGGAGCAAGTCGATATCGGCCGGGTCGATGCCGGCGTCTTCGATGCAACGCTGGGCTGCCTCGGCGGCCAGGTCGCTGGTAGAAATGCCGTCGGGCACGTGCCGGCGGGCTTTGATGCCGGTGCGTTGTACAATCCAATCGGCGTCGTATCCCAGGGCCGCCAGATCCTCGTTCTTGACCGTTCGCTCGGGCACGTGTCCACCCACGCCGACGATACGCACGCCCATCAGTTTGCCCAGACGCGATTGCGAGACTGGCGCCAGTGTATCCCTTGCGGGTTTATCAGTTTCTGTCATTTGGTTGCTAATACTCGAGTTCCATTTCGCGGTTTTCCCCGCCGTTGGCGAAACTGTCACCATACTAGGTTAAACCGGCGCCTCTTACTAGAATCCCGAAGATTAAGGGTTTCTGCGCAGGTTCTCAAGCCCGGCTGGGGGATTTCTTGGTTTGTGGACAGGAGTTTGTACAGAAGGGAACTGAGGTAAGGAAGGTGGGATTTAAGGGGAGTGGGGTTGGATGCAGAGCACTTTGGGGGAGTTGTTTAATATTGGGCAACTTGGGTTTATTGCATCCCTCTTAATCGGTATACAAGTGCTGATTTTTGCTATTTTCACAAATATTGGACAATTTCGGCCCATGAATCAACCCGACGGGGGGGTGCAAGGGCGGGTGTGCAACCGGTACACTATAGGGCTCATTATTTATGTTTTATATCCACCAGAACATTCCAAGCGTAAAGAGTCATGTGCATACTGGCCATTCAATACAAAACGGTTCCCAACGCCCCCATTCTGGTTGCCCATAATCGGGAAGAGTATTTCGATCGACCAACCCAGGGGCCTAAGATCCAGTCGGGCAAGCCCAGAGTAATTTGTGGGATCGACCGCAAGGCTGGCGGAACCTGGTTCGGGGTCAATCAGCATGGGCTTTTCATCGCCGTGGCCAACCGTCCCAAGGCCAACCCGCCCGTGGAGCCGCGCTCGCGTGGTCTTTTATGCCGCGAGTTGATGGGCCAGGCCAACGCCCAAGACGCTACCGACTACGCCGCCGCCGAACTTCGCACCGGCGCTTATGCGGGTGCCAACTACCTTTGCGCCGACGCCGACTATGGCTATGTCGTCTATGGTGGCAACCACGTCGAGGCCGTCGAACTCAAGCCCGGCCTGCACATTATGACCAACGGCAATATCGACGACCGTATGGACGAGCGGCAGGAGTTCGTGCGTCGCCAGCTAACCTTGCAAAAGATCGACTCGGCCGTGGCCTTCCTGGCCGTTGCCAGCCGAGCCTTCGCCCGCAAGCCCGACGCGCAAGGCCGCCACGGCGTGGTCATGACCGGCGGCGATTTTGGCACCGTCTCCTCGACGCTGCTATCGCTGCCCGACCGGATCCAAAACGCGGTGTTCCAATACGCCTCGGGCCCGCCCAGCGAAACCACCTTCGACGACTGCTCCGCCCTGTTGCGTCAGGTTCTTTCGACCGACAAGAGCAAAGAAGCCCGCGAGCGGGAACTGGCAGAAGCGGAAGCGGCGGCAGAGGCAGCAGCCGAAGCGGCATCCGAAGCGGCAGAGGCAGTGGAAGAGATTGAGGAGTGTTAAGGCCGACATCTGCCAGCCAGTCGCGAGAGACTGGCTGAGACGGTGTGCGACGCGGCAGCCATATCTAGTCTACATCGATGCGGGGGATTTCAGCAAAACCAGCCCCTTGTTTGGATCGATCCCGGCCGGCTCGATTTCGCCAACACAACCGATTCCTTTTCGGCATGTACCTTTTGCCACAAGAAATCGCTTACCACCCAAATCCTCGATACCTAGAGAACAGTTGAACTTGTACCTTCTCGTTGTCTTGAATGATTCGTCGGTCTTAAGTAAAACTGGTGGGTTGCCATAGCAGCCAAACCACCAGTAGCCGTTTGAGAAGGTTACGGTTTGAATGCCCACCGAAGTATGTCCGCTCACGAGCACATGCCGTTTTACGAACCGAAACTCCTCATCATACTCGTAGACATAGTTTTCCTCGACGCCTTCGGGAAGCCCTCCAACAACAAGGAAACGACCGTCGTGCCAGGCAATGCCACCCGCTCCGTGAAACACTTGAGGAACTTTATGTCTCCCGAGTTCGGAGAGATCATTCGCATCGTAAACGTACACCCATGAATCGGACTTGCCGGCGGGATCGTTGAACCTTCCAAGGTTTACAGCAACGTATACTTTGCCGCGATGATGGCACAAATCGCCGTGGTGATACGCGACGGGCACCTTTTTTAACAGCTTGCCGTTTCGGTCCGTCTTCACCAAAACGGTTGTAAAACTCCAATAAATGGCATCGCTTTTGTTAGTGCAAATGCCTTGCAGGTGATGCGGATAGACACCCTCGCATTTGACGCCATGGAAAGATGGTGGGGTCTCCGCCGGGGCAAAACTAGAAACAGCTAGTGCAATAAAAACAGCTAATACAATTTGTAATTTTGCCATGGCATTCTTCTCCTCGAGGCTGGCGGCGTTTGGTTATTTTGTAACAAACTCCTCAATCCAATCGAACGCCGCTTCCAGATTCTCCATGCTGGTGGCGAACGACGCTCCCGCGTAGCCTTCGGTGCCGAAGGCCGAGCCCATTATTGTGGCTACTTTCTTTTGCGAGAGTAGTTTCAGGCACCAGGTCGTGGAGTTATCTACCTGCGCGCCGTTGTAGTTGCTAGAGTACATCAGCAATAGCTTGGCATAGGTAGTCGATATTGTTTTCGGTCATGCCGGCGACGTTGATGCGGCCGGAGCCTACGATGTAGATGGCGTATTTTTCTCTGAGCGTTTTGACTTGGTCTGGAGTGAGTCCCGACATGGAAAACATGCCTCGGTGACGTTCGATGAACGAGAAGTCTTGGGTGACGCCTTTTTGTTTAAGTGTGGCAACGAAGAGGCTGCGGATGTTGTTGACGTGGTCACGCATTTGCTTGAGTTCTTGTTGCCATTGTTTGCTTAGATCGGGGTCTTGCAGGATGGTGGAGACGATGGCGCCGCCGTGGTAGGGCGGGTTTGAGTAGATGGCGCGGATGAGCTTCTTGAGGTGGCTGAATGCTTTTTGGGTGGCGTCGGGGTCGGCGCCGATGAGTGTGAGTGCGCCCACGCGTTCGTTGTAGAGTCCGAAGTTTTTGGAGTAGGAGCTGGCGACGAGGAGTTCCCTGCCGGGCTGTGCGCATTTGAGGATGCCGGCGGTGTCTTGCTGGAGTCCTTCGGCGAAGCCTTGGTAGGCGAAGTCGATGAGTGGAATGATGCCGTTTTGCTGGATGACGTCAGCGACTTTTTGCCATTGGTCGGGGCCCAGGTCGAGCCCGGTCGGGTTGTGGCAGCAGCCGTGCAGCAGGAGGATGTCACCTTTGGGGATGGTGCTGAGTGTTTCCAGCATGCCTTCGAAGTTGAT
>CAZISU010000623.1:0-4600 GCA_964541935.1 uncultured Planctomycetaceae bacterium
AACGCGATGCATGCCCCGCACCGACCGACTGATGATCTCATAAACGGCACAACCGGTATACGCAACATGCACATTCGCCGACCGTCGGTCGCTTGTGCCCTTTGCAACCGTAGCACGGGCAAAGGTTTTGTCACTTCAAGACATTTTGCCGCAGAATTAGCTATACTTTGTCTGAAGACTTTGCCTTTCTCACAATCCAAGCGGGCCCAATAACGAACATTTGTCCTGAGTATTGGAGTAAAAAATGCAGTCAACCGTAATCCCCGTGGCCGACGTTCTTCAAATCGTGGCAATCATATCGGTAGTCACAATCTGGCTAGTCACAGCTCCACGACTGAATTCCCCCTGGATTCCATCCTCAAACATGTCACGCGTTGCAGTGCTCGGGCTTGTATTTCTGTATTTCTGGAGCAGGTTCGTAGCGGAAATACTTTTCCTGGGCGAGCCGGTTTACTTCTGGTACGGCTTGATATTGATAATTGGGATAATTGGGCATTGGGCAAGGATTTCAAGCAGCGAGCCCAGCAAGCGAAGCGAACCTCGGTAAAGCAAGCATCACAGCAAAGTTATCCCGTGGCTGGCGCATTGCTCAACCATTGCGGCGGGCCAAATCCCACAGGAGACCTCGCCGATATGGGCCGAGCGGAGGAAGAACATGCACATGCGAGATTGGCCTATGCCGCCGCCCATAGTCTGGGGCAGCTTGCCGTCGAGCAACATGCTGTGAAAATCTAGCTTGGTGCGTTCTTCCATGCCACGGATCTTGAGTTGTTCGAGTAGCGTGGCCGGATCGACACGGATTCCCATCGAAGAGATTTCGAAGGCCGATTCCAGCACGGGATTCCAGAGCACGATGTCGCCATTGAGGCCGCGGCCGCCGTCGGGGCGGAGCGTGTTCCAGTCGTCGTAGTCGGGAGCCCGTCCGTCGTGGATCGTGCCGTCGGCCAACTCGCCGCCGATTCCCAACACGAAAATGGCGCCGTACTGCTTGGCCATCTTGGTTTCGCGCTGGCGGGACGTGAGGTCGGGATACTTCTGCTGCAATTCTTCCGCGGTCAAAAAGGTGATCGACTCGGGCAAAATGGGGCGGATGTTGGAGTGGCACGCGGCCACGTGGAACTCGGTGCGGCAGACGACGTCGTAGATCTTGCGGACGGCATCCTCGATCGTTTCCCGCGTTCGCGCTGCGGGCTCGATTATCATTTCCCAATCCCATTGATCGACGTAGATCGAATGGATCGAATCGAGCTCCTCGTCGGGACGGATGGCATTCATGTCGGTGTAGAGCCCTTCGCCCGTTTCGAACCCGTAGCGAGCCAAGGCCAGACGCTTCCATTTGGCCAACGACTGCACGACCTCGACCACGTCGCCGCCGTCGCTTTTGACGGGAAAACTGACGGGCTTCTCGATGCCGTTGAGGTCGTCGTTAATGCCGGTTCCTGAGCGGACGAACATGGGCGCGGAAACTCGCGCAAGCCCTAAGGCTTCGGCCAGATTTTGCTCGAAGAAATCTTTGACGTCCTTAATGGCGGTTTCGATTTCGCGGGTGTTAAGACGTGGCTGGTAGTCGACGGGCAACGACGAAGCGGTAGGCATAACGGGCTCCATAATTGATTTGAGAATTCTAAATAATCCGATTTTCGTTCGTGGGAGTGTACCATATTCGGGCGACACTGGCTGTTATCGCTGCGACATGGCCGAATTGGCTTCCATGCGGTCCACCTCACTTTGAGGTATGCGAATACGGCCCATTATTTCTTGAAATTGCATGTCGCGATTGCCCAGCAGACGACGAACTTCCTTGGCCGAAATGCCCCAACGGCGGGCCAACTGGGCGATCGAAAACGTGCCGGCCAGGTGCGAGCGAGGCTCGTGCGACTTGGGTTTCATCGGTGACATTGGTCTGTAGCCTTCCTTTTGCGGATAGCTTTCTTATTGACTCACGCGCCAATTTCTATACAGTGTGCGCCGCTAAATCAAAAAGTCGGAATTACAGGAGTAATATCGTGAAACAACTCGAAACGGCCCTGAAAAACCACCAAAACAAGCTCTGGTTGGTCGCGCTGGCCATTTTGGGCGTGTTGGTTGTTAACCTGGCCGCCGCTCCTAATGATACCCCAATCGAGTGGGAACACAAGACTATCATTTTCAAGGTCGAGGTGGGCAACAATCTGCCCAAGCTTCGCAAGGAGTTTGAAGATACGCTAAATCGCGAGTCGAAGCAGGGCTGGGAGTTTATTGGCCGCTGCGCACATCTTTCCAGCTCGAAATTCGGGATCGATTATATCGTTTTGCGTCGCCCTCGACCGGTATATTGAAATTGACTGGGGCATTATAATCCACTGTGGCAGTCGTGTATATTGGCCACATTATCGCGCCGAATCGGCAAAAACACCCCGCCAGAGTGGTTTTGCGTGACAAAACGCAGAACTTCGGATTATAATAGCGTGGTAGGTCCAGATGCCGAAGAAGTAACGAGGAGAAGAAAACGTGTCCAACATCGATGGCGATGCCCCTGAATTTGACGATCTGAACATGCCCAGCGATGGAATGCCCGACCCCACGGCGCCAGAACAAACGGCTGAGATACCGTTGGCCGAGGATAGTGCAGCCGTCGATGACTCGTTGGAGAGCGTCGAGGATGATTCGGTTGGCAAAGACGACGCGGATAAACCGGCCGTCGCCAAAAAAGATGGGCTGGGCACAATGCTCACGCAGGCAAGCCCATACACGATGATGCTGGCGATTTCGGTTTTGGCAATCGGCGTGGCACTGCTATGCCTGATTCTCGAATGGAACACGTACAGCTTTCAGCGAAAGCCGCCGAAGAATCTTACCATGAGCCGTGTCGAAAAC
Organism: uncultured Planctomycetaceae bacterium; assembly: GCA_964541935.1. Taxonomy (GTDB): domain Bacteria; phylum Planctomycetota; class Planctomycetia; order Pirellulales; family Thermoguttaceae; genus JAFGTN01. The sequence goes on from CAZISU010000623.1 coordinate 2,857, forward strand.
GTTCGATTTCTGGCCGTTTCCAAGCCCAACAGCGACTTAATTACTGCTTGCTGCGAGGATCTTTCTTAGTGTGTGGCCTGACACTCCGGGCAACAACTCGATCCTAGGCGTTCTCCACACATTACAAGCAGCTCATCGGCTCGCCGCAAGAGTCGGTTTGAGCGGTTCTCGGCTATCTGTTTTTGACGCCTGTCGCTGCCGGAGATGCACTCTCGGGCCACAAATTTTCCAGAGCAATGGTCGCATGAGACCCAACGTCCGACGTGCTCGCTGCGCACGCGCAGCGGTCGACCACAGATTGGGCATTCTTGTTGTATGTGTAAAAATTGCAACATAATTTAACTCCTCGTCCCTGAGAAAAGACCGCCATCTCTGCGACAAGGTTCGCTTGAGGTGTGGTCGAAAACCGAAAAGCCGTTTTGTCGATGGGGGGGGCGGTTTCGAAGTGTGGTTGGGTAAAAGGAAAAGGGAAGTAATTGTATTATTACGCCGTTTGCATCGCGATGGTTCGCTCCCCCCCAGAATATTTTATCAACCGGCAGTGGATTGAGTTCTCGGCTCTCATCAATAGCGGATACCGCTATTACTGCCTGGTGACACACGTCTATGGGTAATCTAGTGGGGGGGTGACAGTTTAATCCCGAGGGCAATTCATCATTCATGCAATAAGAATGCAATTAACTCGAAATCTTTCTCCAACCTTATTGCATCAAGCCGTTATTTCTGATATAAATGTTAATTATGAATGACATGGAATTGCGCAAAGAAACAAGAATTTCAGAACTGGCCAAGCGTCTGCGACTCGACATCGCTGAGCGATCGCTGAGGTCGGGCGACCACTATTTAACGGCCGTCGCCGCTGGAGAAATGCTTGGCGTCAGCTCGGCGATGGCCAATCGGGCCATGAATCTTCTGGCTGAAAAGGATCTCTTGACCCGCCATCGCAGCCGCGGCACGTTTGTTGGTCCCGGTTTTGACGATGGGGATGACGTGGCCAACACGGCCGTGCATATGATTGAAATCCTCAGTGGTGGAGAAACCTCCGATCTGCAAGCCCGCGAAATGATGTCCGCCTTGCGGACAGTAATACCCGACGCTCGGCTCGTTTGCCACTTCTTTCCCGAAAAAAACTCCGCTAGACAAATACACGATGAGGTAGAACGTTTGGCCGCCGAGAAGTCATTTGGCGGGCTGGTTTTAGCTGGCTGCCCTCGGGAAATCCAAGCAGATATTGACCAGGCTGGAGTGCAGGCAGTTGTGTGGGGTAGCACCTACCCTGGCATCAATCTGCCGAGTGTCGATATGGATCAGTCTGAAATCGGGCGTCTGATGGCAAAACAGGCCGTTGAGGCCGGAAGCCGTCGCTTGGTATTCGTTACGCGCGAGTCTTGGCGCGAGGGCGACACGCGAGCCTTCCATGGCATAACCCAAAAGGCTCACGAGGCGGGGCTAGGGCCCGATGCAGTGCGGCTGCAAAACGTACCGGAAACATCCGGCGAGTCGGTAATGCAAAGCATCCTGGAGCCGATGATTCGCCTAGCGGCGGACGCATCGCAGGAACCGGTCGCCTTTTTGTGTCGAAGTTCGGTCATTGCCCAGCAGCTTCATCAGGTGTCGAAGTCGTATGATGCCTGGGATCCGCACCGTATGACACTCGTGTACGACGCCACCTTTGGCGACGATCCGCATGCTCCGCCCGGGATGTTTGTGCAGAGTAAAAATTCGTTGCAGGAAACTTTTGCCA
>CAZISU010000624.1:0-4599 GCA_964541935.1 uncultured Planctomycetaceae bacterium
GATGCTACGTTTACGGAATTCAAGCTCGGTAATTCTGATCCGTTTGAGCCGGAAGTCTGGTCGGGTGGCAAGCGAAACCGGCTTAGGCAAGCCAAGGGCCTTTTGGCGAGCAATCGCTCCCGTAATGTTTTACTCTTAATTCTTGCCCCGCTGGCTATCCTGGGCGTGGTTTTGGGGGGGTGGAATTTAATTTCTTGGTTGTTCTAGCTTGCCGTTGCCAGGATCAGTTTTGTATACTGGCAAACAAACATTGCTTTGCACGTCTCAAAAAGGAGCCTAAAATCATGAAGTCGGACAAAAATAGAATTTCACGTCGACGCGTATTACAGGCAGGCGCAGTTGCCTTGTCTCCGTATTGCTTTTCCACGAAAAACGCTTGTGCGGCAGCGGCCGATTGTTCTAAAAACGGACGGCCGCGGATCGGCTGCATCGGCGTCGGCAGCATGGGTACGGGTGATGCCAAACAGCACGCCCACTTTGGTGACATCGTTGCCGTCTGCGACGTCGACTCGCGTCACGCACAAAGGGCCAAGCACGACAAGCAAATCGGCAAGGGCAAAGCGGAAATATACAAAGACTATCGCCACGTATTGGACCGCAAGGACATCGACGTGGTCAGCATCGTCACGCCCGACCATTGGCACATTAAACCGGCCATCGAGGCCCTCATGGCGGGCAAGCATATCTTCATCCAAAAACCTTTGACTCTCACGTTGGAAGAGAATCAATTAATCCGTAATGCTTGCAAAAAGTACAACGACCGTGTCGTACTCGTTGGAACCCAACAACGAAGCGATGCGGGCCTTTTTATGCGAGCAGTCAATATGGTCCAGAAGGGCTTGCTGGGCGACATTAAGAAAGTCACGGTTGGCATCAACGGCAGCCCCACGGGAGGCCCCTTCCCGAAAGTCGAGCCACCCAAACAACTCGATTGGGAAATGTGGCTCGGGCAAGCACCGAAAGTGGATTATATGGAGCGACGCTGCCACTACCAGTTCCGTTGGTGGTACGAATACTCGGGTGGCAAGTTCACCGACTGGGGCGCGCATCATGTCGACATCGCCACATGGGCCATCGAGCAGGACAAGCAAGGCATGGGGCCGGTCGAAATCGACGGCAGCGACGCCAAACACCCGGTCCCCTTCAAGGACGGCTATCCCACGGTAGACAATTGCTACAACACATCGCACGATTTCGCCGTGAAATGCAAGTTCGCATCCGGTATCGAGATGGTGGTCGACAGCCGCAGCGAGAACGGGATTCTTTTCGAAGGCACAAAGGGCCGAATCTTCGTCAACCGTGGCAAGATCACCGGCAAGCCCATCGAGGAGAAGTGGGACAAAGATCAGTATTCCTACGACGACCGCAAGCGTCTGTATAAAGGGAAACGCCACGAAGGTCACAAGAACAACTTCTATCGCTGTATCAGCGAGGGTGGCCTACCGGTATCCGATGTCTTCAGCCATGTGCAGGCCTTGAATACATGCCATCTATGTGCGATTGCATCGCGGCTTGGACGCGTCATCAAATGGGATCCGAAGGCCGAGAAAATCGTCGGCGACGAGCAGGCCGCGGCATTAGCCACGCGAGCGCAACGCAAGGGATACGAAATTCCTAAAGTTTCGTAGGCCGGCCGACGTTGGGGATGTGCCGATTGCGATAAATGTAGCGGCGCATCCCCCCATTCGCATCCCAAGACACGGAAATCTACTTGCTGTTTTCTGCAAGGGAGCTAATTTTATTACAGAGTTGCGATCAATGTGGTTTCACGGCCGATTATCGCAAACGCTAACCGACGGAGTCGGACAGAGGGAACGCCGGGATGAGACGAGGGGAGAAGTTTTCGTCTCGGCGGGCCCTCTGCCGACTCCGTTTCTTTTTTATTTATCCCGAGGCGCGGAGAAGCTGTATTTCCCGGCCGCAACCTTGAGAACGACTTCGTCGCCCGTGGCCGAAACGAGCGTGATGCCTTCCGCATCCGTAATGGGCCGACCGCCTTCGCTGATTTTTTGCGGGTTTCCACAGGGCACGACAACCGTGGCTGTGGTGTTGGCCGGAATAGTAACGTCCATCGTCAGACGACCGTTTTCGGTTTGCCAATCGCTTTGGATGGGGCCGTGGATCGAACCGTATCGGGCTTTAACCCAATCAAGGCCTTGGCCGGGGCATGGCGCAATTGTCAGGCGTTTGAAGCCCGCTCCGTCGCTGCCGATGCCGGCAACCGACTGGAACATCCAGCGGGCAACGGCGCCAAACGAATAGTGCGCGAAGCTGTTCATGCCGGGATCTTGGAAACCTTTGTCGGCGGTCCAGCCGTCCCATCGTTCCCAGATGCTGGTGGCGCCGTGTTTGAGCGAGTATCCCCAGGAAGGGAACGTGTCGTTCAATAGCAGCTTGTAGGCGGTAGCGTTGTTGCCGGTTTTGGCCAGCGTGGGCATAAGATAGGCCGTGCCGTTGAAGCCGGTCGACAGGTGGTTGCCGCGGCTCTGGATGTCTTCGACCAGATAACGGGCGGCCGCTTTTTCGTTTTCTTCCGAGAGAAGTCCAAACCAAATGGCCAGCACGTAGACGGTTTGCGTGTTGCCATGGATACGTCCGTCGGGGGCGACAAAGGCCTTGTTGAAGGCTGCTTTGACTTCTTCGAAAAGGGCGTCATACTTTTTGGCGTCTTCCGTCTTACCCAAAACGCGGGCCACGTTGGCCGTCAGTTTTACGCTGCGGGCGAAATAGGCCGTGCCCATGACTTCCTTGGGCGTGTCGGCCTTAATGGAAAGCCAGTCGCCATATCCGGCTGCCGGGCGAATGAGATTTTTGCTGTGTTTTTTTAAGTAATCGACGAAACGGACCATGGATTGATAGTGCTCGTCGAGCACGCGGTGGTCGTCGTAGACCGTATAGATCGCCCAGGGGCAGATGGTGCCGGCGTCAGCCCAGCCGGCCGTTCCGGAGCCGCAACCGATGAAGGGAGCAATGTCGGTGAAGGCCCCGTCCGCTCGTTGCGCATCTTCCAGGTCGATCAGCCACTTGGTGAAAAATGCGCCCACGTCGGCGTTGTAGGCGGCCGCGCGGATGAAGACCTGGGCGTCGCCGGTCCAGCCCAGCCGTTCGTCGCGTTGGGGGCAGTCGGTGGGAACGTCGATGAAGTTGGCGCGTTGTGTCCAGACAATGTTGCTGTAGAGTTGGTTGACCATAGGGCTGGAACAGGCGAAGGATCCGACCAGCGGGGTATCGGAGTTGAGCACGACACCAGTCACTGCATCGGCCGCCGGTGTGCCCGGGTAGCCGGAGACTTCGACATAGCGGAAGCCGTGGAAGGTGAACTGGGGTTGCCAGATTTCCTCCTTGCCACCGCCCTTTAAGATGTAGCTATCTATACAGCGGGCTCCGCGCAGGTTTGTGGTGTAGAGCGTGCCGTCGGAGTTCAGTATCTCTGCGAATCGCATCTGCACCCTGGTTCCGGCGGGGCCTTTGACCTTCAGACGGGCGAAACCGGCGAAGTTCTGACCGAGGTCGAAGATGAATTGTCCCGGAGTTGGTTGGGTGACCTTTTTGGGATTCAAGGTGCCGGTAACGCGAACCGGCTGGGCCATGTAGCCTTCGAACTTGGCCTCGCTCTTTTTAGATGCGACGACCGGCTTCCATGCCGAATCGTCAAAAGTGGGCTTATCCCATCCGGGCGTTTCCAATTGCGCGTCGTAGGTTTCGCCAGGCAGAAACTCGCCTTCAAGCAACGGGCCGTAGGCATATTTCCAGCTCTTGTCGGTGCAGATTGTTTGGACGGTGCCGTCGGCCATTTCGATTTCGAGCTGCACGAAAAGCTTGCAGAGCTTGCCGTAGATGTCGCCCTGTTTTTGCCAGCCGATGGCGCCGGCATACCACCCGGCGGCCAGTTCGCCGCCAATGGCATTTTCGCCGCCGGCACGGACGAGATCGGTGACGTCGTAGGTGTTGTAATAGACGCGTTTTTTGTAATCGGTCCAGCCGGGAGTGAAATAGTCGTCGGCGACCTTGCGGCCGTTGATGTGCAGCTTGTAGAGGCCCAAGGCGCTGGCATACACGGTGGCGCGGCGGATGGGGCCGGTCACATTAAACTGTTTGCGAAGCTGTGGGCAACCGCGGATGAGAGCCTTTGCCGTATTGAGTTTATTCCAAGGCGGATCGCCGTGCTTGGCGACCACGGCAACCGGTTTCCAGTTCTTCGCGTCGAGCTCGCGGGTTTTCCAGTTGGGCAAGTCGGCGGGTGTTGATTTCCAGGTCTTGTCGATCGGAACCACCAGCGGGTCGCCCTCGTTGAAGCGGACTATCAGCTTGCCAATCAGCCCGGCCGGGTTGGGGTGATCGCCTCCGTTTTTGGCCGCGACAGCCAGTTGGTTATTGCCGGGCTTGAGCAAGGCGGTGATATCGACGACCTGGCCGGAGCTCATACCGAAACGGCCGACAAACACGACTCGCTTACCGTTTACGAACAAGCTGGCCGCGTCGTCGACGCTCATCAGAAATTGCGCGGAGACTAACTGGCGTCCGGTCGGAAGCGAGATGTCCTTGCGGAAAAACCAGTCTCCCGGCTTGACAACCTTGCTGGGATTGGCGCCGGGCCCC
>CAZISU010000625.1:0-4593 GCA_964541935.1 uncultured Planctomycetaceae bacterium
CGGCACGGCCGGGTGGTTTTAGCCATCTTCGTTGCAGATCGCGGCAGATCTTACCCATACGCGGCAGATTTGCGGGCACCTATATTGGCACCTTTTCGAAATTCTCGGCACCATAGTCGGCACCTTTTTGTGTGCATGTTTGCGAAATAAGCTGGCGTCGAGAACCATGTGCCGGGAGGGGCTTGCGCTCAGCGGGCGATTTCACCGAAGCAGGAAAACTCAACCTCGCAAGTATCGGCGACGTGTCGGATCGAAGCGGGCAAGATTTCGCTCCGCAGCGGAAACTATCTGCACTTCTAGCGGGCGGTAGATTGCCGCCGAGGGTGTCTTATTCGTGTCCTATTTTTACGAGTTCTCGGCTTTTAGAATAGCGAGATGAGTTTATGGGAACGACCAGACACAACTTACGGATCTAAGCAAGTTTGCGACACATTCTCCAGAAAACGAAGGTATTCTGGAATCCGCCTGTAGGGAGTCTTCTGAAGAGGAAGACGGCGAAGGAGGCTGCCCCTTCGGGACCCCCGAAGCGTGAAAGAGACACCAGGGTGCCATGCCCACCCGGAGCGCAGCGCAGGTTGGGCATGCTTGCCGCGACTGCCACACATGCCCACGCAAGCGTGGAGCATGGCACCCGAATCTCTGGGTGGCTTCTGACTTCTTCGGGGGCACTTTTCAAAAAAATGGATGGTCTTCCTGAAAATGTGCTTGACGCTACTAAGGCCTTAGTATATACTAAGCAGTTAGTAGTCAACAGACCAGGGAGCCCGCCATGAAACCACGACCGTCGGAAATGGAATTGCAGATACTGTCGCTGCTTTGGGAGCAGGGGCCGATGCCGATTCGTGCGATACGCGAGGCCTTGCCCGACGGGAAGGACCGAGCCTACACCACGGTGCTGACGCTGGTGCAGATCATGGAGAAGAAGGGATTCGTGGGGCATACGTCGGAGGGGCAGGCGCATCTGTATCATCCGTTGGTCAAGAAGGGACAAGTGCTGCGGCCGATCATGCGCGACTTGATGCGCAACGTGTTCGGCGGGAGTCCGGCCCAGGCGGTGCAATGTTTGTTGGACAGCGCGCGGCTCGATGAGGATGAGTTGTCGCAGATACGTCAGGCCATCCAAAACGCTTCCGATAAATCGAAGGGGAAGACGTCATGAACGAGATTTTTGCTTTTCTCTCTCGCCCGGGCTGTGGGCATTTGGCGATGGCGCTTTTGCACTCGCTGTGGCAAGGGCTGGTTGTGATGGGGGTGCTTTGGATTGTCTTGCGGTGCATTCCGGCCGGCCGGCCGAGAGCCCGCTATGGGGCGGCGTTTTCCGCGTTGCTGTGCATGGTGTTGTGCGTTCTGGCGACGTGGGCGGTGCTCGATTTCGAACGGCCTGTGAGTGCCGTTGCGGAGGTTGATTCCTCCACGGTGGTGATCCGTGTGCCGACGGGCGAGGTGGGCAGTCACGTTGGGTCGGAGGTTGTCATGGAGGCAGGGCCCGGGCAACCGACCGGCGTGCGAGGCGATGACCGGCCGGCGTGGATGGCCTATGTGGTTTTGGGCTGGCTGGCGGGGGTGGTGCTCATGACATGTCGGATGACGTGGATTGTCGTGCGGTTGCGGCGATTGCTGCGTGTGCCGGAGATCGCCGACGGGCAGATACGGCTGTTGGTCGATGAAATTCGGCAGCTTCTGCACATCGGCCGCGTGGTGCGGGTCGTCGATTCGTATGCGGACTTCGGGCCGGCGGTGTTCGGTTTCGTTCGGCCGGTGATGGTGTTGCCGCTGTCGATGATTTCGGGGCTGCCACCGGAGACGGTGCGGGCCATTGTGGCGCATGAGTTGGCGCACGTGCGGCGCTATGATTACGTGTTCAATCTGGCGCAGATGGTGATTGAATCGGTACTCTACTTCAATCCGGCCGTTTGGTGGATCAATCGGCAGGTCCGATTGGAACGCGAGGCGTGCTGCGATGCGATGGCGGTCTCGATCCTGGGGCGGCCGCTGGCGGTGGCCGAGGCGTTGTCGATTTGGGCCGATCGGGTCTCTGCGCGGGAAGTGCCGGTTGCGGCGATGGGCTGGAGCGGTCATCGGAGTCCTCGGCCGCTGTTGGAGCGAGTGCGGCGGATGGTGCTGCCGGGGTATCGCCCGCAGTCGCCGATTTCGCCGTTGGGGCTGTTGGGGTCGATGTTGACGGGGATCGTGGTGCTGAGCGGGCTGTGGTACGGCATGTCGGCCGCCGTGGGATTGGCGCAGGAGATCCTCACACCGCAGCAACGGGTCGAGAAGGTGACCGAGACGCAGAAGGAGTATCGTCCACGAGAGAAGGCGTCTTCGACGAGTTCGGTGAGGCTGTCGGGCAAGATCCGCACGTGCGATGGCAAGCCGTTGCCGGAAGGCGTCATGTTGGGGGCGATAGCCGTTACGCGAAAGCTGAATCAGGAAGGACATTACATTCCCGTGACGCGAGGGATTCAAAGGCTGTCGGACACCTCTTTCACGTTGCAGGCCTGGGTAGGGAGAACCTGGATTTGCGCGGGAACCAAGCCGGGAGTGGAGGGTTACGCCTCGGCGGTGGCCGGGCCTTTCGAGTGCAAAGAGGGCGAGACGATTGAGGACATCGACCTGGTTTTCGAGAGTGGGACTCCGCAGACAGTCCGAGTTGTCGATGACGAAGGGAAACCGGTGGCGAATGTGCAGGTGAACGCCGGATACTTCAGGGAGGGATTCGCCGTCGGCGGCTATTACACGAGGACCGACGAGCAAGGGATCGCCGTGGTGCGAATTGCCCCACAAATCAAAGAGTATTCGGTGGGAGCAACGAAGACCGGATACCGGATACGTGCGAGTGAACGACCTTCGGTCAAGCCCGACCAGACCGTCACCGTGACGCTTTTCCACGGAGAGGAAGTCGCGGGCACGCTTCTTTCGCCGGAGGGCAAGCCTGTTGCGGGGGCCGAGATTCGACTCCATATGAAGTACGATGGTGGAAAGCGTGGGGCTTCTTTCGGCATGTTTGCTCCCAAGCTTGCCACGACGGACGCATAAGGGTGCTACCGGCTGGCGGGGCTGCAGGACAAGATGAAGTATCTGCTGGTGGCCGAGTCGGAAGCGTTCGGGCGTCAGACCATCCGGTTCGAGACGCCGGTGAAAGAGAAACTCGTGACTAAGTTCGGGCCGCTGCTGACGCTTACGGGCGTTGTTCGCGGGGACCTGGATTCGGTGCGGAACAGCCAGGGCACGCCTTCGATCTACTTCTACCAGTATCCGCCGTTCAACAACGAAATCGGCAACCGGGGGGCGAACGTTGCCGGCCGTATACCCATCGAGACGGTCGATGGAGAACATCGATTCACTCTCTCCGGGTTGCTTGCTGGGAAGGTGGTGATCAGGGCGGGCAAGAAGGAAATCGCTTGGACCACCGTCGGGCCGGATGAGCCAGTGAAGCACATTGTGGTCGACCTGACGGAAGGGAAGACGCCGGATTCGATGCGTCAGATCGTGCTGCGATTCGTCACACCCGACGGCGCGGTCCCGCCACGAGGATCGGTTCATGTGACGACCCGCACGACCGACAAAGGGCGCTTGATCGAGACGAAGATGCTGCCCGTCGAGAAAGGCGAGGTGCGATTCGATGCTTTCGTTCCGGGCATGATTTCCTATGGGCCGAAGGAGATGGTCGGGTACTGGTTCCCGCCGAACCGGAAACGGGTCAAGGCGGGCAAGGAGCCAATGGTCATCAACATTCCCGTGCTTCCGGCAGGCGCGGTGAAGGGGCAGGTTCTGAATGCGGACGGCTCGGCGGCCACGAAAAGTGTGTGGATCCGTGCCCGTGGACGTCTGAAAACGGAAAAGATTCAACGAACGGGACTGTTCGCGTGGGACATCAACGTGGATGGGCGCGGCAGGTTTCTCATCAGTTCGCTGCCGTTGGATGGAGAATATACGGTCTATGCGACTCACGGTCACGCGGTGCAGTTTGCTGGTCCTTTCCGGCTGGACGGGGCGCGGCCGATCGGCGATTTGAGTCTCACGCTGCCACGGACGACTTCGGTAGAGGGGGCGGTTATGGACCCGGAGGGCCGGCCATTGGTGAATCATGAATTCAGCTTATGTTTTCACTCGTCGGCCGAAGAGGAGTTGTGCGATTGGAAGGTGAAGACGGACGGGGAGGGCCGGTTTCGGTTTGACGATTTGGGGGTGGGGGTTGGCGAGTATTCGCTGGTGTTCAAAGCGAAGGGGGACTATCGGGGACTGCGTGTTCCGTTAACCTTGAATGGGAAGGCCGTCGAGGTTAGACTGCAGCGGTGAGGAGTGTCCCATCAAACCACCGTTTTTGGAACGGGTACGGGAGCGGCTAGAATGAGGGCGTCGGGATACGATTGTTGGAACTAACGAGCGTTACGAAAGGCAGTTATGTCGAACCTCTGCAAGATATACTGTCGGTTCGCAGCATCACGGGACAGACATCGTGGACAAGGAGTTTATTGTGAGCATTACATTTTGTCGCCGGTTGATAGCTGTCGTTGTATTGAATCTGCTGGCGATGACTAGTGCTTTGTCAAGTTATAATTTTGGGGTAGAGCGATTTAAGTTTTTTCCTGG
>CAZISU010000626.1:0-4591 GCA_964541935.1 uncultured Planctomycetaceae bacterium
GAGCAACTGGCCGACATGTTCGAGGAAGCGGAGTCGCGGGCAGTGTCGCTGGAAATTCAAGACAAGAATATTCAAGAACGCGATATTCAACGCCGGGAAGTAGCTTCTAAAGATATTCAACAGGACGTGCGATAATGAAAACGCTGGACCGTTTGTGGAACGATGATTACGGGGTAAAGTTTCCCTTGGAGACCGACTCTTGGGCGCGTCGACTGCTCAACACGCATATCGTGGCCACGCTCATGAACCACTTCCCCCACGCGGCCACGAAATTCTTTGGCATGAGCCGCAACGAGTTGGGCCGCCGGCTGTTTGTCGATAAAGAAGGCGGTTCGTATCGCGTTTTGCGGGCCATGTATCGATTCGAAGAACCGCACGGTCGCGGCGATCTGATCAACCGTATTATCATGCAATCGCCGGCCATCAAGGCCGCGCGCAATCGCCGAAAAATCGCCCAGTGGATGCTGGAAACCTGCCTACAAGCCATGCAGCCGGGACCGCCCAGGCTGGTCATGACAATCGGCGGGGGTGACGGACGTCTCGAAGCGGAAGTTATTGCCAAGGCTCGCGAAAAAAATATATATTATTGCGGCGTCGATATGGACGAAAAAGCCGTCGGCGAAAACCGCGAAGTGCTCGAAAAGCATGGCCTGCTGGATCGAGGTTTCACGCATACCGGTAGCATCTATCAGCAAAGCGACGTCGAGGAAGTGCTCGACCTCGCCGGCCGTCGATTCGGAGTCGAATTCGACGGCGTAAGCGTGACCGTCTGCCAGGGACTGATCGAGTATATTGACATGCACTCCCACAGCAACGAGACGCTCCTGAAAATGCTCGGCGCAATTCACTCCCGCACCCGCGAAGACGGCAGCCTGCTAATAAGCCAAACGGGTTTCCACGATAGAGTCACGTATCTCGAAAACGGCCTGGCCTGGTACATGCGGCTCCGCGACAGCGACGAAGTGGCCCAGGTGCTCGAAGACACAAGCTGGCAACTCTCGATCTGCGAACAAGAGCCCATGCAGCAGATAACAATGTGCCTGGCCACGAAGTCAGGCGTCAAGGACTGGCGTATCGACAGTCAAAGCCCCTTGCAACGCCCGCACATCACACGTACGGCTACGGTAAAGTAGCCCCACGTGTTACGGTTTCGACGGCAGAGCATAATCGGCCGGCTTCTTACCCTTAATGTATTTGCCATAACCGAAGTAAGTAGGCTTGAACGTACCGACCGCATCGACGCAACTCTTCGCGGGGATCTTGCCTTCCAGCCCCACGCACCAATAGGTGGCGTTGACCAGCAAACGACGCAAGCCTGCACTGGCCAGATCGGACGCGGCACCCATCGTCGTGGTAAACACCCGACCGCCCTTGTAGGTCTTGGTCCAGGCGACCGGCATCATGGGATTGTTCTTTTTCCCGTCGAGCGGCTTATCCTTAGAGTCCATGCCCGTCAATACCTGGCCCATGATGATCGGCTTGCTGTCGCCGGGCAAGGGAAGATTGATGCCGTAGACGTCCGTGGGCCCCCACACATCGCCATCGGCAATGCCACGCACGATCGGATGGTTTTTGGCAGCCTCGGCCACTAGCCCGCGGGTGCTCTCGTGACCGTGATGGCCGTGGTGATTGACCCAAGTCTCGCCCAGAACCTGCTTGCCGAAACCGAGTTTGCAATCGTCGCCGTCATAGCGCCAGCTATACTTGGCATACTTTTTATCCTTGGGAATGTTGAACGCGTGCGTGGCCGTGCGCATGCCCATGACCGGCTTGCCGGCCTCGATGTAATCGACGACGTGTTTCATCTGCTCATCGGGCAGGTTGCGGAACCGCGTGGCGATAACCATCAGATCGGCCGTCTTGAGTGCCTCCAAGCCTGGAATGTTCGAGAGGTTCATCGGGTTGATCTCGCCCGTCTGCGGGTCGACGGCGAACAGTACCGTACACTTGAAACCATGATGCACGGACAAGATTTTGCCCAACTGCGTCAGCGCTTCCTCGCTGCGATATTCCTCGTCACCGGAAACGAGCACGACATGCTTGCCCTGTCCGGGGCCTTGTGTGCCTTCGTAAACGACCCAAGGATCGGCCGCCCGAGCCTGGCCGGCCCACAGGCAGGCATACGAAGCGAATATAAAGCAGAAAAACGCCGCGCGGATCGATAAACGTTTGCTAAAGTGCATGGTAGTGACTCCTTGGGTGGGGGAAAGGCAGGGGGTAACCGAAAGGGTTCTACTATTTTTGCATTACGAACCGGTTGGCGCCAAGGGTGTAAGGCGGAAATTTGAGTTATTGATAAAAATCGCTATCCTCATAGCGGGGGCCAAGCGGTACAATTCCTTTGCGAGCGTAACCCATAGCCTTTCGAAATGAAACGCGGGCGGATCATGAGTAGTGCTTGGCTGTCGATACCTATTACAATCATCGTGTTTGTGCTCGTATTTTTGGGGCTCAGGCAAGTCCGCGCCCAATCACCGCCGAACGATCGTCCGGACTCGCCAAACGGCATGTCGTTTCTAAAACCGCCCACACTGAAACCGCCGACATTAGGCGGCAAGCAGTTTTGGGCCGACGAGCTGTTTTTCCACCAGTGGCGGATCCAGCGAAACGCGCTTAGCGGCGAATATCGTTTATTGGACGAAAAAAACCACCGCCACGCCTCTGGCGGCTTCGAGCAATGCCGCGACCGTCTGGATGAGATCAAACTCGCGCAAAAACTCCCGCCCATGCGCGGCAAGGCCGTGATCGTTTTGCATGGGCTGATCCGCAGCCGCTCGTCGATGAGCAAGCTTTGCGACTACCTCAGCCGGCACAGCGACTATCAGGTTTTCAACTTCACCTATCCCAGCACCAGAGAGCCCATAGCCCGGCAAGCCCAGAGCTTGCAGCGGGTCGTCGAGAACCTTGACGGCATCGAAGAGATCAATCTGGTGGGGCACAGTCTGGGAAACATTGTCGTGCGCAAGTACTTGGCCGGGGCCGAAGGAAAGGCCGCGGGTTTGCCCGACAAACGCATCGCCCGCGTGGTCATGCTGGCCCCGCCCAACCACGGCTCGCGCATCGCCACGGCGTTTGAAGGCAACGCGTTGTTCCGCATCATAAACGGCCCGGCCGGACAAGAACTGGGCCCCACTTGGAACGAATTCAAAAGCAAACTGGCCATGCCCGACGTCGAGTTCGGCATCATAGCCGGTGGACGCGGGGGTCGATTCGGACATCACGATGAATCCCAAGAGGGCGAAGAATCGGCCCCCAAGCGAGGCTATAACCCTTGGCTGCCGGATGACAACGATGGCACGGTGAGCGTCGCCAGCACGCGTCTTGCCGGCGCCCGAGATTTCGTTGTCCTGCCCATCATGCACACATTCATCATGGACAACAAGACGGTCCACGAGTATACGCTGCGGTTTTTCGAAAAGGGGTATTTCGTGTCGCCACAGCAGCGTTGCCCCATCCAGGCGGTGGGAGGGGGGGATGGCTCATGAAACAGCAAGAAACTCCCGTCGGATTTCAATCTTCCGGAAATTTCGCGTGGCCACCCCGACGGCGGTGAACGGTAACCGTGTAGGTTTTTCCGCTCGGTCACAACGCGTGGTTCCCGCTACCCTGGACATGCTAGGGTTGCTTGGAAAGGAGCAAACGTATGTCAACCGTTCGCCAGAGAATCAACGTGCTGTCCACTCAAGAATCGACCGACTGTAGAAATATCCTCTTTCGGGATCCGGTACATGGCCGACAACTTTATCTTGACGGGATGCGTCAGAGACGAGACTATAGAAAACGCCAAATGCAAGGCGAGAAACTCAGAGAACGCATCGAGCTTGCATTGATCGTAACAGGGGCTTTCATGCTCATGGGAGTATTGGCCTGGTTTTGCACATAGCCTGTAGGCCGGGTTACAACACGGCATTTGCAGCGTTTATTCGGCTCAACACCGGGTTACAACCCGGCCTACGAGTTTTCGCTATGCCGAAAGTAAAGTCAGGGCCTTGCAATGGGGGGACTGTTTCCGCAATAATGCGGATATGCTAATTCCCCAGTTTTCAATCCGTTCACTATTGATAGTCACAACCGTTTGCGCGGTCTTCTTCTCCGTGGTCGGCTTGGCCGTGCGGGGCAGCAGTTGGGCCATGGGCGTTTCGGCCGGCGTGCTTTCGCTGGCGGTGCTGGCCGTGTGCGGAACCCTGATGTTTTCCACGGTCTGGATTGCGTCTGCTTTTTGGGGCCGGGTGCGAGGCTCGCGGGCATCGGGTGACGGCCAACCTGGCCACATTACAATGCCCAGACATGAGCCGAACCAATCGCCGTTTGCCCAAGCACCGCCGCTCGAAGATCCCCAGCCCACCCCCCCCGGGCCGCCCAGCGCTACCCTGTGCTTATTTTTACTGCTCGCAGCATCCGTTTCGAACTTACAAGCGCAGACTCAACAAATCGACCCCTGGCTGGTTAGCGGAGGAATAAAATTTGCCACCGGCGCGGGGCTGACCATGAAAATCGACAGCCGATGGCCCATGCACGGCGGTTATCGCCCGGTGCGGGTTACGTTCAGCCGGCCTGCCGCGGCTAAAGCCGACCGTACTTTAACGGTCGA
>CAZISU010000627.1:0-4591 GCA_964541935.1 uncultured Planctomycetaceae bacterium
ACTTGTTCAGTTTAGTACCCTGCTTTGGTAGGTGTGCTCGTGTGAGAGTAGGTCTGACTGCCCTCCCCCCCTGCCCTGCTTTTTGATTAACTAAAGAGTTGCATTTTCTGCAAAAAGCAACCCTTCTATGGTTTTACCCATTGACAGCTATGGGTTAATCCATATGATGAAGGCGTGATGAGTTTCCACGCATAGTTTTTTAAGGACGAAGCCCATGGTTCGACCCAAATCAGATTCTCCCACGCCCGGCGAACTCGAGGTTCTCAAAATCCTTTGGCAGCGGGGCCCGTGTACGGTGCGGCAGGTGATGGAAACGCTCGAGCAGCAGAAGCCGCGCCATTATACGTCTTTCATGAGCCTCTTGAACGTGATGACGGAGAAGGGGCTGGTGACGCGCGAGCCGCAAGGCCGGGCGTTTGTGTATCGGGCGGCCGTCAGCGAGGAGAAGACCTCGGGCAAGCTGCTCGAAGATCTGCTGCAACGTGCTTTCGAAGGTTCGGCCAGCGCGTTGGTGGCCCGTCTGTTGGACCGCTCGTCGCCGTCCGCGGAAGAAGTTAAGCGGATTCATGAATTGATCGACCGTTATCACCAGCAGTAAGGGGAAGTAGGATGTTCGCATTGGAATTCTTGCGTACGCCCGTTTGGCAAGGGCTGACTTGGACGTTGCTGCACTTCCTTTGGGAAGGGCTGGCGGTGGCCGTGGTGCTGATGTTGCTGCTGAGGTTGTGTGGCGTGCGTCGGTCGCGAATCCGCTACCTGCTGTGCCTGGGCGGCATGGCGACGATGGTGCTCTGCCCGATCGTAACGTTTTTCTTCCTTATGGGCGAAGCAGATTGGGGTACGGATGATTTGGGGTCGGGGCAGGCGAGGTCCACTCCAATTGCAGAAGCAGCCGTGGATCTCGGCCCCAGTTTTCCGCTCGAAGCGATGATGGACACATTCGAAACGCCGAACACCGCAGCGCCGCTGCCGCCCGTTGTGACGGCAAGCGAATCTCGGCTTTGGGGCCGGCTGGGGGAGTATGGCCGCGATGCGCAGCCATATCTGTTGGCCGCTTGGGTCCTGGGCGTGGTTTGTTTAAGCGTGCGGTTGCTGTTGGGCGTCGTGGCCGCACGGTGGCTGAGGCGTGCCCGCGAGGCGATTCCGCCGCCACTTGCCGATTCGGTTTCGCGGCTATCGCGTGCCATGGGGTTGCGGTCGGCCGCGCGGGTTTGCATGTCATCGCGTATCCGCGAGGCCATGGTAGTTGGCATATTGCGGCCCATGGTACTGCTGCCGGCTGCTTGGGCAACCGAAATGACGCCCGAGATTCTAGAGGCCATAATCGCCCACGAACTGGCCCACATCCGCCGTTGGGATCTATGGGCCACGCTTTTCCAGCGATTGGTAGAAACGCTATTGTTCTATCACCCGGCCGTGTGGTGGATTTCACGGCGAATGTCGAGCGAACGCGAAAAATGCTGCGACGAGTTGGCCGTCGCAGCCACGGGCCAACGTGTAACCTACGCCAAGGCACTAGAAAAGGCCGCCGCCATCCGACTCGCGCCAACTGCGTCGGTACTCGGCGCCGCATTTGGAGGCAGAAAGATGGCAATTTTAGATCGTGTCAGTCACGTTTTGGGCATGTCAGTTGCCCGTAAAAATGAAAAGGCCCGCTGGTGGCCGGTGGGCCTTTTGGCACTGCTGATGCTTGTGGGGATCTACCGCGTGGCGTTCGAAACGCCTTCGGCTGTTTTGGCTGAAGAGAAGGCCGAGCAGGTTGAGGTGACGGACGCGAAGCCCGAGAAGCCGGATACGAAGGCCAGCGCCAAAACGTTCGGCGGCAAGGTGATTGACGAATCTGGAGACGGCGTGGCTGGTGCGGATGTTTGGCTGTCGGTTCACTTAAAACCGGATTTTATATTGCCTAGCGCCCAGCATGTCAAAACTGATTCTCAGGGCCGTTTCACGATAAAGGTTCCCCCGGCTTGGGTTGCCGAGAAAAGGCCGCTTTCGCCCGTGGCGCTTTGGGCCTATGTCGCCGGATATCAGTTGGGCATCAAATGCAGCAGGGAATTGAACCGATTGTCGCCGGGGAAAGATGCGACTGATATGGTGATCCAATTGAAGCCTGCGACCGACACAACGTTTAAGATATTGGATCCCACAGGAAAGCCGCTGGCCGGCGCGTTGGTTCAGCCCGTGAGAATGAAATATGCAATGCCTCCCCCGGAATTATTGCGGCGTATCGAGTCGCGTACCGACGCTACGGGCCGTGCAAAACTCCCGACCGTGGGACGATCAGATTCGCGAGAGCTGCTAATCACGGCCAAAGGCTTTGGAACTCATCGTCGATCCTATATGTATTTCGAACACTCATGGCCGGGCGCACATACTATCCAACTGAGTTCGGTGGGGCGGATCGAGGGTCAACTGATTGCCGAAAAACCGGAGTGGACGCGGGGCGTGCGCATGTTTCTTTTCATGTGCGAACCGCCAAGCGGTGGCCCCATCATGAATTCTACCCTAGGTTTCGCGGAGATCGAGTACGACGACCAGGGGCAGTTTGTAGTTCCCCACATTGCAAACGGCTACTACAAGTTCTTCATAGCTAAAGTGAACGAGAAGCTCCCTGTCCGCCCAAGTGTACCGCGTATCGTGCGTGTCGAGACCGGCGAAACGACCAAACTAAAGATCAAAATGGAACGTCTTGTTCCCGTGCGGGGGACAGTCCGCGTCGAGGGCAGCAACGCGCCAATCGCGGACGCTAAAATTTCCATCCTTTATGGTGACGAATTTGATAACGGAGCCCTAAAGGCCAATTGCACAAGCGATAAGCAGGGGCGTTTCACCATCAAGGTTCTGCCGGGTAAAACCAGAGTTTTTGTGTCTGACAGTTCAAAGAAATATGCCTTATTAGATAACGGGAAATACTATGATATTCCGATCCAAAGCGAAGAATACGAACTGCCGCCGTTTGAGCTAGGGCCGACAAAGAACGTCGAGGGCCGTATGGTCGACGAAAGGGGACGGCCGTTTGCCAATGCCGACATCAGCCTTCGCCATAAACAGAACAGTTATGGATTCGTCAAATCGGACGCTGCCGGTAAATTTACGCTAACCGGCATACCTACGCAAATCGATGCCGCGAAAGCGAAGTACACCGGGAAGTACACATTCGACCCGGATTCAGAATCGTCGCGATTTGTGCCATACGAAGTAATCTCGGCGGACCCCTTAACTATCTGTGTAAAAACAAAAACACAAGCCTACCCTCTACCATCGCAACCGCTATCAGCCGCGCCCAGGTGGCCGACGTCGGCATCGAAAAGTGTCTACTATGCCGACGAAGCTTATCAACCCAGGGTGGCCATGGTAATGGCGTCGTTGAAGGCGGAATTGGTCAAGCTACGGGTGGACTATCCGGAGTTGGCCGACATCGAGTCGGCTCACATCGAGCGAGTCTCGTACGTCTACGGGCTGAATTATTTTCACAACTGCAAGGATTGGGGCAAGCGAGGCCACGAAGATACAGGCCCGAACCCTGCCCACCTGCAGTTTCAAGTCTACCCGCTACCCAAAACTGGTGAATTTGCAAAAGCGCCTGACCATCGATGGCCCAACCTGAACCTAGTGGGCTGGACGCGGGTGTACGTTGGTAAAGACGTCTCAAAAGGGTTCCAAGCCAAGATACGCGAGGTCTTCTCCCGTCACGTAACGATGATTGACGAGTTGGACAGACAAGCGGGAAATGCTGATCGAGTGAACCCGGCTGTGAAATTGGAGCCTCAGGAAAAGCAATCGAAGCCAGTCGCGACTCCATTGCAATCAACAGATCAAACCAAAAAGCCCCGGAAGAATACCGACGCCACGCTCATCCGAGGCGCGGTCGTTGACCAGCAGGGCAAACCGATCGGCGGGGCCAGACTGTGGCATACCTATGCATTCAGCAAATCCAGCGGCAAACGACTGGAGGTTGATGCCCGCTCGGATCCTGCGGGCCGGTTTACGCTCGAAATACCCTCTCTAATAGAGAAGCAGGGCTTCGTCAGAAAGAAGCACTTAAGTGTTTGGGCCTATTCGCCGGAACACTGTCTGGGAAGTGCTTATTCTAAAGTCAAACAGGAAAGCCAAGACACCGCAGGCATTCGCCTGGAGTTGACAGCGGCGACTGACACGTCACTGGTCGTGCTCGATCCCGACGGACGGCCAACGGCAGGTGTGCTTGTCGAGCCTGCCAACTATCGGACGCAGGTAGGCTATGATTTGATTCCGGATGGGGCCAAGCCCTTTGTTGGAGGCCGAACTGATGCCGAGGGTCGCGTGCAGTTGCCCGCCATGGCTCGCGATCATGTGTCCCGTATTTGGTTGACTACGGATAAGTACGGTGTGCAGAGCCAGCAATTCAAGGTCAAGGCAAGCGAGCCGGCCGAGCGGACCATTCACCTGCGTCCGGTCTGCCGAATCGAGGGACGTGTGATCGCCGAAAAGCCTGAATGGGCCCATGGAATTCGGCTCGTTTTCAATACAGAAAAAGCGTGGGAGACGGCTCGCCCACCATGGCCGACTGAAGGAAGAGCCGACGTCACGACCGACAAGGAAGGTCGATTTG
>CAZISU010000628.1:0-4576 GCA_964541935.1 uncultured Planctomycetaceae bacterium
CGACCAGTTGTTCGTCGATGGCGCGAAGCAGTACTTGGCAAGGTATCCAAATTATGATCCTGTCGCCAAATACTTCAACGGCTTCGCGGCCGATTGCATCAGCCCAGAGCGGGTTAAACGTTGGAAGCACCCCGCGGGCGCTATCGTGCATGCCATGCACGTCGCGCATTGGGGCGATTATCACTACGTCGCCACCGGCGTCGACGAGCAAGGCAACCTTAAACTCGAAGGCGGGTGGCAAAATAATCGCCGCATGGGCATGCACGACTCGCACCGATTTGTCGAAAACGTCTTCGAGGAACTCGACGCTCCGGGCGAATGGTATTTCGACAATGAGAAAAGCGAGCTCTATTTCAGGACGCCTGAGGGTATCGATTTGTCCAAGGCTACTATCGAGGTCGCCGTGTTAAAGCACATGTTTGAGTTCAACGGTTCAAAAGACAAGCCGGTCAAGTTCATAACCCTGCGAGGGCTGACGCTTAAGCATGCGCTGCGGACGTTCATGGAAATACGTGAGCCGTTGCTGAGAAGCGACTGGTGCATCTATCGGGGCGGCGCCGTATTGATGGACGGTGTCGAGGACTGCGTGGTCGAAGATTGCACAATCGACGACGTCGGCGGCAACGCAATTTTTGTGAGTAACTATGCACGCCGCATCGAGGTCGCAAGCTGCAAGATTGTGGAGACCGGCGGCAACGGCATCTGCTTCGTCGGCGATCCTGCCGCGATCCGCTCGCCACGGTTCGAGTATCATCAAACATTCAAGTTCGGAGAGATCGACAAGCAGCCGGGCCCTAAGACCGAGAACTACCCAAAGGACTGTCGTGTGCATGACTGCCTGATCACGCGAATAGGGCGAACGCACAAACAGAGTGCGGGCGTGCAGATTTCCATGTCCCAGGGCATCACGGTGAGCCACTCGAGTATCTACGATTTGCCGCGGGCGGGGATCAACATCAGCGAAGGGACCTGGGGTGGGCACCTAATCGAGTTCTGCGACGTGTTCGACACGGTCAAGGAGACGGGCGACCACGGATCGTTTAATTCCTGGGGCCGCGACCGCTTCTGGCACCTAGGCAACTGCGACTTGAAAAAGCATCCGCAGCTTCCGCTGCTGGACGCCCGCACGACGACCGTGCTGCGAAACAACCGCTGGCGTTGCGATCACGGATGGGATATCGACCTGGACGATGGGTCGACAAATTACCATATCTACAACAACCTCTGCCTCAACGGCGGCATTAAAAACCGCGAGGGTTTCTATCGTGTTGTCGAGAACAATATCATAGTGAACAACGGGTTTCATCCGCATGTCTGGTACGAGACCAGTGGTGACGTGTTCCGTCGGAACATTGTCTTCCATCCATATCGCCCTGCGATAATGCCGAAAACCCACCCCTGGGGCAAGGAAATAGACTACAATTTGCTCCATGTATCCGGCGGCCGTACGGGCCCGGCCAGTAAGCTGCGGGCCGCGAGCAAGAGAGACGAGCACTCGATTGTCGCTGACGCCCTGTTTGTCGATCCGGCCAAAGGCAACTATCAAGTGAAAGCGAGCTCACCGGCCCTGGCACTCGGATTCAAAAACTTCCCTATGGACCAATTCGGCGTCGTCAGCCAAAAGCTCAAAGCCAAAGCAAAAATGCCGATCCTGCCGGGAGCTAAGCAGGCACACGGAAGTGACCGACGCGTCGCGAGCGGGAAACCCGGGCGGGACAACACGATCCATACGTGGCTCGGCGCGAAAATCAAGAACGTCGTCGGCATGAGTGAAGTTTCAGCCCGAGGTCTGCCTGGCGAAACGGGCGTTCTACTGGTGGATGTCCCGCAAGTAAGCCTCGCGGCCAAAGCCACAATGAAGAACTCGGACGTGATTATCAAGTGCAACGGAAAAACGGTCGATACCGTAGACGACCTCTTGCGGATATATCGCGCAGTCGCGCACGGCAGCAATGCCGAACTCGGGATCATCCGCCAACAGTCGAATATCACGATCAGAGTCAATCGCGGCATTGATTCAAGATAAATAATATGCTGGCAGGAACGAAAAGTATCAAGATAGCCTACGTAGATTCTATCTACTCAAGCGTTTCTTAACACGCCCCGAAAAACCACCTTTTTCAGAGCGAGTTGCCGGTGCTGAAGCCTGGCTCGAACTCGCGTAGATCACCCTTACCACTGTCACTGGGTCTTCCTGGCTGGCGCGCGGAGGTGTTCACGACCGACGAGCGACCAATAGTCCCAAGTACCCGTGGTGCGTAAGGCACGTCAAAAAACCACCCTTTCTCGAATAGTCGTCAGTGACAGCCAGCCTCCCTGGATCGGGTGGATAATTCACCGGCAATTGACACTGGAGCATAAATACGGTCGCGCGGAGGTTGCTGGGACACGGCACAATACCAAGGTTTTTGGTCGCTGAGGGCTGGAATACATGATAAGGTATGAGAAAGCAACGAGTTACGGTTGCGAATTGAAGCGGGAGACCGTTTGCCCTACAATTTAATGAATTCGGTAACCTGACGCGTGTAGGCGGGACGCCGGTGTCGCCTTCGAAATCGATTTTCCCACCCCCCGACCGTCGATCGCGGTTGCGATCGCATGCCATTGAAATGAAACACAACACACCCTCCACCCGCCGCCAATTCCTTGCCACCGTGGCAGCCACCGCTGCCGGTAGTCTTCTGCTCCCCCGCTCCAGCGTACTCGGTGCAACGCAGGGTGTCGGCAAAACCGATCACTTCTTATATCGGCTCGCACCACGCGACGGTCCGTACATTGATTCGCAGCGCGACAACAAGGCCTTTGCATGCGGCGACCGAAAGGTTTTGCTCTCCGAAGACAACGCCAAGACTTGGGCGCACAGCACCGATTTTGCCGACGCCGAGAACATCATGTTCAGCAGCATCCTCGGGAACGGAAATATCGTCTTCGCCACGCTGACAAAGATCTACGTGAGCACCGACAATCTCAAGACTTACCGCGAGCTCATCGTCAAAGATCGCGACGGCAGCGACTACTTGCCGCACACACCGAGTAATCCCAAGAGACCGGGCTCGTATTTTTATTCCCTCGATGGTCTTCACACCTGCGAAATCGACGGGAGGGAAATGCTGATCTGGGGCAACTACTGCAATGTTAAGCACGGCGCGGCGCCATCGAACATCTACTACTCGACCGACCAGGGGGAGACGGTGAAGATCGCCTATGCGTTCGGGCAGAATCCCATCTTCCAGCAAAAAGACGCCGACTCCACAACCTTGCTCGGCGATCCCAATAACCGGGTCATCTGCCGCCATGTCCATTCGGTGGTCTACAACCCGGCGGAGAAGTCCTTCTACGCCTGCACCGGTGACCTCGAGCACGGCTACGGCAAGGAATGCCACTGGCTGCGCGGCATTTACGACGCTGCGGCGGACTCGTGGGACTGGCGGGTGCTAGTGTCGTCGGATGCCAACTCACGCTACAAATCCGGTGGCATCAATTTCGTCGATGGCCAGGTCTACTGGGTCGCCGATGCCAACGGCCCGAAGGGTCCCAGCGAGCCCTACGACCGCGGTATTTTCCGCTGCGACCCGGCCGACCTTGCGGATAAAACAAAGCACACGAGGATTTTCGATACCAAGTACGAACAGGCCACGATGACCATCGACGACGGAGTCATTGTGATCCCGGAATACGGCGGTGCCAATCCCTGCGACACCGGCTTCATCTTCTCACCCGACCTCGGCAAGACCTGGGCGACGTACGACCTGAAGGAATTCGGCGACCGTTCCGGCGTGCGCGTCAACCCACGCAACAGCGACGGCTGGTTCCGCATCTGCCTGCGCGAGAAATGGATGAACCGCGGCGAAGTGCTTTTTATAAAGCCGATCCCCTAAACCACAGCGAACCGCAACGATCCCGCGAACTCAATCCTTTTGCGAAAACGCCGTAAAAGGACCCTTTTGCGAATAGCCGTCAGTGACAGCCAGCCTCCCTGGATCGGGTGGATAATTCACCGGCAATTGACACTGGAACATAAAACGGTCGGACGGAGGTTGCTGGGACACGGCGTAATACCAACATTTTTCAAAGCAACCTGCTCTCTGTCACATTGCCCGGCGAGGTGCACCAGATGGCCGGTTTTGGGCAGACTTTCCGCGGGTTCTTCCCAGCGAACAGCGTCCACGCTAAGATCAATGCTGCATATGGTCATAATTCCATTCCGGTTATTTTGTCAACAACGTCTGATTACCTGTCGCGGCAGAAGGAACCCTTCATGAACGTAAAGTGGATGCTTGTAACGGCTGTTCTGGCAACAATCTCACTTGTAGCGGGCTCACTTGTGGCTAACGCTGCCGAACCGGCCAAAGCCGAGGGGTGGACTCAGAAGCAGTTCATCATCACCTTCTGGTGCCCGCCGCCGGCCACGGATCAGGCTCTGGCGGCAGTGGCCGCGGAACACTACAACCTGACCTGGGTGCCTGTCGACGGGTTGGACGTGGCCGCCAAGAACAAGCTGCGTGCCATGCTCACCAGCAACCTTCTGAATCCGGCGACGCTCGATGATGCCGCCAAGCGGGCCCAGCTCGATGCG
>CAZISU010000629.1:0-4572 GCA_964541935.1 uncultured Planctomycetaceae bacterium
TGATTTTCTTTTCCACGCTCACGGCCATAATGTTTCATCTGGGCATTTTGCAGTTCGGCGTGCGGATTATGGCGCGGGTGATGGTGTGGGTGATGGACGTTTCGGGCAGCGAGTCGTTGTGCGCGTCGGCCAATGTGTTTATCGGCATGACCACGGCCCCGTTGGTAATCCGCCCGTATTTGCCTGGCATGACGCGTAGCGAGTTGATGGCCATGATGACCGGGGGCATGGCCACGGCGGCGGGCGGTCCGTTGGCGGCTTATGCGGGCATGGGCGTCGACGCGGGGCATCTGATGGTGGCCTCGCTGATGTCGGCCCCCGCCTCGCTGGTGATCGCCAAGATCATGATACCCGAAAGCGAGGAGTCGCAGACCAAGGGCGTGGTGAAGGTCGACATTCCGCGCGAGGATGCCAACGTGCTAGACGCGGCTTGCCGGGGCGCCAGCGAGGGGCTGAAGCTGGCCTTGAACATCGCGGCCATGATCATCGCCTTTATCGCGCTGGTGTATCTGGCCAACTGGGCCTTGGCCGGGGCCTGGGGCGGGTATCAGTGGACGGCCGACAACTGTGGCCTGGTGCGGTTGCCCGAGGATCCGATTACGGTCGAGTGGATTTTGGGTTGGCTCTTCGCGCCGGTGGCTTGGCTGATGGGCATCGAGTGGCAAGACGCCCGCGCGGTGGGCATGCTGTTGGGCGAGAAGACGGTTTTCAACGAATTCGTGGCCTACCAGCACCTGATGACCGACGTGAAGGACACGATCAGCCCGCGCTCGTTTGTGATAACAACCTACGCTCTGTGCGGGTTCGCCAATTTCGGTTCGATTGCGGTAATGATCGGCGGTATCGGCGGTCTGGTGCCCACGCGTCGCGAAGACTTCGCCCGGCTAGGCCTGCGTTCGATGATCGGCGGCGCTCTGGCGGCGTTTATGACGGCGGCGGTGGCGGGGATGCTGATTGGTAATCCATAACGGCGGTCGTGTGGATCATGCTCAACGGCTTCGGCCAAGGCATTTCTGTCATAGCCCGCATCGGCCAATACGTAACGAACCTGCCCTGCTGTTCTGAGACAGGATTAGCGGGATCAGACAGGATTAAAGTTTTATGTCAGGGGCTTGTGAAGAGGGTGATGTTTTCATAAAAGGAAAGGAAGGGAAAGTCGCATGAAGACAGCAGTATTAAGTGTGGTTTTGTTTACAGTTTTTTGCGCAGGATGCTCTCCTTCTAGTCGAAGTTCAGTCACAGTGAAAAAAAATGAGAATGTGGTCACCCTTTCATCGAATTTACTTCCAAAGCAGTTTCAGGAAGATGATTTATACATGGTTGCAATTGTAGACAAGCACGGAACCGAAGGAGAGTTTCGTTTGTTTGCACCAAACGAGCCAAGATTCGGAGGTGTTGCCTGGGAAGGCATGCCGGACAAAATGGTACGAGAGCATTGGAATAGGAAAAAGAAAGATCAGTCATTGTGGGTCAAACTTCATTGCAATCTCGAACGCTTTTCCGCAAAATATCCAACTCAACCACTAATAGACCCCTGGGGTAAGGTTAATGACCGTACAGGAATAAGCTTTTATTTTACGGACAAAATCGAGTTTCCTCCAAACCCATCGATAATAGAGCCCTAAGAAGAAGTCGTGCCTGAAAAACTCGCTAGGTGCCACGACCACGCTGCAGCCAGTGGCACAAACTCAGATTTCGTCAGTGGCACCCGCCGCCTCAAGTTACCCATTGAATAAGGTTATAGAGAATGAGCTATGCAACTCTTGGCCGCGAGCAGTCGCGGCGTTTGGATCGGCTGGCCATGGACGAGTTTGGCATGACTGGCTTGGTGCTGATGGAGAACGCCGGGCGGGGGGCTGTGGATGTGCTCTGCCGGGAAGGGATCGAAGGACCAGTGGTGATTTGCTGCGGGAAGGGGAATAACGCGGGCGATGGGTTTGTGATGGCGCGGCATCTGGATCTGCGGGGGTATGACGTGCGGGTGTTCGTGTGGGCCGAGCTGGATGTGTTGTCGGGCGACGCGGGGGTGAATTTTAAGATCTTGCAAAAGACGGACGTGCCGATCACGGGTTGTGGGGTGGACTTCGATCTGGGGCGACTGGATGAAGAATTGGCACGCGCGGCTTGGGTGGTCGACGCGTTGTTGGGCACGGGCGCCAAGGGCGAGCCGCGGGCGCCGTTCGATGCGGTGATCGAGCGGATCAACGCTTGCGCAACGCCGGTGCTGGCGGTGGATTTGCCAAGCGGCTTGGACTGCGACACGGGCCGCCCGGCTACGCGCACGGTGCGGGCGAACGTCACCTGCACGTTTGCGGTGGCCAAGCCGGGGCTGGTGGTGGCCGAGGCCGAGGAGTTTGTGGGGCAGGTGCATGTGCTGGATATCGGCGCGCCGCGAAAATTGATCGAGCGGATGTTGGGTGAGAGGTGAGGAAACGGTTAGCGTGACTATCAAAGGGGTGCCATGGACCACGCTTGCGTGGCCATGTTAGAGTCGGCGCGAAAACAAACCGATTCACATGCCCACGACAAGCGTGGGCATGGCACCCAGCATCTCACACCTGATACTTGACACCTTAGTTGCGGACCGACTGCACTAAATTTTTGGCCGTGTTGCGGAAGAGGTTTTGGATTTGTTCTGGTGTGAGGCCGATGCGTTTGGCGGCGCGGCGCATGGCTCGCAGTTGTTCGTAGCGGACAAATGTCATGCGGCCGTCGCAGTGGTCGAGGCTGACGGAGTGGTTCGAGGGCGAGAGGTAACCCCAGCCTTGGCCGAAAGCGACGTACTTGCCGCGTCCGGCGCCGACGGGCAGGTCATCGCTACCGTACATTACCCGCTCTGGGCCGACGGCTTCGAACAGCGCCTCGATGGCGTCGGACTCGCAGACCGACGAGGTTTCGTACCAGAGGTTGGGGATCTCGCGCAAGCGCGGGGCCGCTTTTTCCAAGGCCCAATAGGAATAGCTGCGGGCGCAATGGGCCAGGATCCATTTGACGTTGGGGAAGTCGGCCGTGAGGCGAGCCAGATCGTCGAGGTTCTGTTCGTCGGCGATGCCCTGGCGGCGGGCCATGTGCATCATGATCATCAAGCCGCGTCGGTCGGCGACGGCCAGTTGATGCTCGGGCATGAAGTCGGTAATGCGGCATTGTACCGCGTCGCCGGTGGTCGAATAGTAACGATAGGGCTTGAAGCCCAGGAAGCCATATTGCTGGATATCGGCTTCGATGGCCTCTGCGGTCATAGACGGGTGCGTTGCCATCAGCGCGGCCGATTGGGGGTCGGGCTGCGTCTGTTCGGCTACCCAGCGGTTGGAGGCTTCGAAATCGCAACTTGGCGAGAAGGGAAAGGGGAAGGACATGCGGTTGACGGTTCGGCCCGGCATTAGCACGCTGTCGACGGTTTGCATTGCGTCGAAGCCGACGTGGGGGAAGAGGTCGCGGGCGAAGGCGGCCGAGGGGCTGGAATCTCTTTCGGGGTCGGTGTTGAACTCCCAGCGGTACATGTGCGTGTGGATGTCGTAAACATTGTGGGGGACGAATTCGTCGAGTTCCTCGCTCCAGATACGGCGGTCGAGGTCGTTGGTTTCGACGAGGGGCGGGTCGGCGGGCATGGTTTTTTTGCTCTTACTGGAGGTAATGGCGACACAACAGCGGGGAATCCCGGATTGTACGGTTTTTCTTTGGCTTGTCAAATTGGTATAGGTCGGGGATAATGGCGGTGGATCATGTTCGGGAGCATGCCAGGGAAAAGGCAGAAAATGAAACGTATGACCATTTGGGGCGTAGGCCCTTCGCTTGTGGGTTCGTCGCTGGCGATTGCGGTTGCCGCCGGTGTGGCGACTTATTGGTGGCCGCGCGTGTTTTCGTTCGGGTTTGTGCCATATGCGGTATTGGCCGTGGTGGGCATGGTTATGATTGCCGCATCTGCGCCTGTTTTCATATTGTCCGGACGGACGATCACACGGGCCTTCGGCGCGGGCCGGTTGGCGACCACGGGGCCGTATGCCGTTTGCCGCAACCCGTTATACGCCATTTGGATCATTTTGCTGCTGCCGGGAACCGCCCTGCTGTCGAATTCCTGGCTAATGCTGGCCGCGCCGGTGGTGCTCTACGTTGCCGTGCGGCTGCGGATACATCGAGAAGAGGCGTATTTACAAGAGAAGTTCGGTGAAGAGTTTATCGAATATCGACGGCGGACGAATGCAGTTTTTCCGACGGTGTGCCGCGGGGCTATATCAGCCACGGATGAACACAGATGAACACAGATATCTATCTGTGACGAATTAATAATTCTTGAATGTTTCAAATGCATGACGAAGAATCCAAAACCGAATACCGCTGCCCGGGGCAGGATTACCCGATTAGTCGGGCGGTGCACTTGGCACGACTGGCTGGGTTTTACCCGCCGTGCCGGACGTGTCCACATGGAGAAGATACGGGCGGGCTTTCGCGGCGGGTGGTGCGGGGGTTGGAGGAGACGCGGGAGCGAGCAGGCGAGGGGGAAGCGTCGCTGTTTTTTGATGAGGGGGCGGCGGGTGCTTATTTGAACGATATCGGGCCGACGCAGGCGCGATG
>CAZISU010000630.1:0-4566 GCA_964541935.1 uncultured Planctomycetaceae bacterium
GCCGCAAGGGATCTGCTGGATTAGTTTCCCGGAAGCCCGGTCGATGACCGAGACATTTTGCGAAACGATGTTCGCCGTGTAGAGACGTTTGCCGTCGCGCGACACGAGCACCATGTGCGAAATCTTGCCGTGCGTTGGAAAGCCACGCGTCACCTGATTGGTCTGGGTGTCGACTTCGACCAAGAAGCCGGTTTGACCTGCCGTGAAATAGGCGTGTTTGCCGTCGGGCGCCATGGCCGTGCCGTGCATGCGATTGTACTTGCCCGTGGGTATTTGCTTGACGTGCTTCCGCGCGATGAGATCGATCACGGAAATCGTGTTGCCCGGCGGGGCGTAGTTCGTGAGGTAGGCGAAGCGCTGGTCCGGTGTGAGGATGATTTCGTGCGGGTTCGGGCCCGTGGCAATGGTCTGGATGATTTCCAGCGTGTCCGGGTTGATGTAGCAAAGCGTATCGTCGTGCTTGTTCGCCACCAGCAGCACGGCCGCAGGCATCGCCACGCTATCTTTGGCACACGTCAATGCCGGAACCCCCAGCACAGCAACCACCATCAAGATACAACAGACGCGGGTTAGCCATATTTGGCGAAAAGACTTTCGAGCGGACATCTTGGCAATTCCTTAGAGGGGGTGTTTGATTGCGGCAACCACTGGCCGATAGGAATCTGACTCAACCCTGAGTCTAGCCTAACGGGCCATGATGTCAATCATCGGTCGCAGCACGTCCACACAGAGAGCAGGATTGAGTGTCATTGCCCTTGGCCAGCTGATAATTAGTCCTGAACTTTTGAACCCGCGTATGGGTTCGGCATTGCCAGAGAGTCGATGTGCTGGTATTTGAAGCAAGCGACAAGAATGCAAATGTAGGGTGCGTCTGTGACACACTATGGGCTACTTAGCTCAAGAAGACTTTAAGCGATGACGGAAATCATGGACAGGATTAACGGGATCTTACAGGATATTTGCTGCGGCTTCGAAGGAAGCATAAAGAATATGCTCCAAGAAACTTCTTCTATCTGGTTGAACTGAGCTTTTCAATTCTGGTATTCATCGATGTCGCAGTTATCCAACTGCGCTTCACGCATGATACGGACGACACGCTCGGATACCACGAGTTCGTTTTGATTTGAAATACCGAAATCGTCATGTCCGGCTTTTCCGTTAATCTTTAACCACCAAAAGTTTGGAATTATTCGATTACCATATAATTCCATGAACTGTTCGGATACAGACAGTTCCACGACATCAAAAGAGCAGCCTGTTGGTTCGCACGTCTCAATGAGTGTCCGCATGTTTTCCGTTACCACAAAACAAGGAAACGACTCGAGTAGTTCATCGCCAAGCCATCCATCCAATTGGTAATGCAGCTTGCTAACCACAGGTGGATGAGTTGAGGCTCCCATCACGGTGCGAGGTCCCAGACCACCTGCGACTTCGGGTTCTAGTACATGGTACATATCGTACACAAGCCTTTATCCTGTTAGATCCCGAAATCCTGTCCACGTCTCTGCAAACGCTTGTGCGTCACGGGCGCGCCCTACAAGATTAACCGCGTTGCCGGGCCGCTTTACGGCGGGCTACTTCGGAGAGGATGATTTTTCGCAGGCGGATTTGTGACGGTGTGACTTCGACCAATTCGTCTTCTTCGATGTACTCAAGGGCCGCTTCCAGCGAGAGTATCCGCGGCGGTTTGAGGAGAATGTTGCGGTCGTTGCCGGATGCCCGCATGTTGGTGAGCTTCTTTTCTTTGGTTGGATTGACGGGCATGTCATCCGCGCGGCTGTTTTCGCCCACGATCATACCTTCGTAGACCTCGTCGCCAGGAGCGACGAACATCTCGGCCCGTTCTTGCAGGCCGTCGAGGCCGAACGCCACGGCGCGGCCTGGCATCATCGAGACCAGCACGCCGGTGGGGCGGCCGGGGATCTCGTCTTCCATGGGCCGGTAGCTCTCGAAGCGGTGGTGTACGATGGCCGTGCCCTGCGTGGCGTTCAAGAGCCGCGTCCGCAGCCCGATCAGCCCGCGGGCTGGGATGGAAAACACCGTGTAGGTGAAATTATCGTGGGCCGTCATCTCGATCAATTGCCCGCGACGCGCGCCGACCAGTTCCATAACCGGGCCGACCTTATCCTCGGGCACCTCGACCACCAGGCTCTCGAACGGTTCTTCCAGAATGCCGTTATTGTTGTGTACGATCACGCGCGGCTTGCCGACCGAAATCTCAAAGCCCTCGCGGCGCATGGTCTCGATCAGTACCGAAAGATGCAAAATACCGCGTCCCGAAACCTGGAACTGATCGTTGGTGCCGGCCAACGGTGCGACCCGCAGGGCCACGTTGCGTTCGAGTTCTTTTTGCAAGCGGTCGTTGAGGTGTCGCGTGGTGAGATACTTGCCCTCGCGTCCGGCCAGCGGCGATGTATTGATGCCGAACACCATCTGTAATGTCGGCTCGTCGACTTCCAGGCGGGGCATGGCGCGCTGCGCGTCGGGGTCGCAGATCGTATCGCCGATGGTCACGCTTTCCAGGCCGACCAGCGCGGCCACATCGCCGGCCGTGGCCTCTTCGACTTGCATGCGACCGAGTTTATCGAACAGGTACAACTCCGAGACCTTGGCCATAACGACCTTGCCACCGGCTTGCATGACGGCCACCCGTTGACCTTGGAGGATTCGCCCGGCCTTAATCCGCCCGATGGCGATACGGCCCACGTAGTCGGACCAGTCGAGCGTGGTGACCAGCATCTGCAAGGGCTCGTTGGCTTCAATTTCCGGCCCCGGCACCGATTCGAGCACCATGTCCAACAACGGCGTCATCGAGTCGCCCGGCTCGTTGGGATCGAGCGTGGCGAAGCCCTCTTTACTCGAAGCCCAAAGATGCGGAAAATCGCCGATCGCGTCCTCAGCGCCCAGATCCATCATTAGTTCGAAGGCCTCGTCGAGCGCTTCGTGCGGACGTGCGTCCTTGCGATCGATCTTGTTAACCACCACGATCGGCTGCAAGCCACACTCAAGTGCCTTGGAGAGCACGAAGCGGGTTTGCGGCATGGGCCCCTCGGCCGCGTCGACCAACACGATAGCCCCGTCGGCCATCCGCAGCACGCGTTCCACCTCGCCGCCGAAATCCGCGTGGCCCGGCGTGTCGATCAGGTTGATCTTCACACCCTTGTAGTGCAAGGCGATATTCTTGGCCAGGATCGTGATTCCCCGCTCGCGTTCCAAATCGTTCGAATCGAGGATACACTCGCCCACCAACTGGCTGTCGCGATACTCGCCGCTCTGACGCAAGAGACAATCGACCAGCGTCGTCTTGCCGTGGTCGACGTGGGCGATAATGGCGATGTTGCGGATATCGGTGCGACGCGTGGTGGGCGTCGATATGGATGCAGACATAGTGGACATGTGTAGAAAGCGACCGTTAAAGCGTGATAGTGGGAGCCCCGAAATGCAGTGCCCTAAGCCAGGGCCTGCCCAAGCGGTGGTAGGCAAACTTCCTATTATACCACAACCGGTGCGGATGTACAGCCGTATTCGCAGCCGCGATTACCGCTGCGGAGGGGGGTGTAAATGTCGAATTCGGAAGCCAGAATGAGGAATCAATTAAGAATTAAGAATGGATGAATGACATAATTCCAAGTTGGTTGAGCTAAAATAGCCCGAAGGGCTTACGATAGATAGCCCAGGGTTGCGAGGATGGCCAACAAAGAAAACCCCAACGGGGTTTCGGAGATCGGGGCATTGGAAAACACGTTTGTATTTGCATCATAGGTGGCTGAACCTGGCCAACTGCTAAAACGAAACTCTTTCAGGGTTTAATGTTGCTCGGCGACACTCTCACCCAGGGTAGCCGCTCCGCGGCAACCCTGGGCTGTAATATAAAAGCCCTTCGGGCTAAATATGCAAGAACTTGGCACTACTGAATGAGCGAATCAAGAAACACCTAAAGCTGGAGGCGGGACGGATGCAGCTTATTTTGACTTTCGGAAACGGACCGTTTCGATTAGGCCCATTATGATCCCGCCAGGAATTGCGCCATAGAAAAAAATCAAAGCAAGAAATGATAACGCGCCATCGCGAGCAAAGCCCAATAACCCTCCAGGATAGGGACGCACCAATTCGGGAACGAATAACAGCATACCGATAAACAGCAATACACCTAAGCTCATCACGCATAAAGAAGCGATAGAAAGAACTTTCGTTCCCAATATGGCTCCCCGCCGAAATCCCGCCCGCGTTGCCTGCCAACGGGTATCGTAGACTGGTCGCTCGGCTTTCTTTTTCGGCGCGGTCTCTTCCTGGCCGTCGCCTCGTGGTGGTTGGTACGGGTTTTCGAGTTCCATGCGGTTGCTCATTTTCATAATCTCTGCACTATGACGCCACGCCGGTCGCAAGCGACCGGGCTAAACGTTTGCTGTTGTGATTCTTTTTTTGCGTCTTGGCGCCTTTGTGTGAGCAATTATGAACATATACCGCCCCTTCTTAATTCATGCATTCTAAATTGATTCTTCATTCTGGCTTCCTAATTCGATATTCCCTACTCCCCGCATGTCAGTCTCGCCCACGCCTCCCCAC
>CAZISU010000631.1:0-4561 GCA_964541935.1 uncultured Planctomycetaceae bacterium
GTGGCCCGCCCAGGCGTGTCGGATGATGTAGATGATCATGGGGTTGTAATAAGGGGATAGAGGGTTGGGGGTTGGAATGAAGAATGACGAAATCAGAATGAGGAATGAATTAAGAATGTCCAATGATCAATTCTAAAATCTTACTTCTCACGTTTAAAGTTTACTCTACATCCAAGGCGAAATATAAAAGCTACCTCTTCCTACCGGTTTCGCCAGAGAATCCGGTCATCTATATCCAGTTCTTTTTGCAGGTCGGCGATATCGGCCTTGAAACGTTTGGCGTCGAGCGGATATCCGGCCGTGGGTTTGAGGTTTTCGATGCGAGAGCACCAGAAGTCGTTTAATGCCCGCATGGACAGCTCGCGGAGGTACTTCGACGCCATCGAGGCCAAGGCGGCCGGCAGCCACGATTCGCCCTTGGCTTGGAAGCTGATTTGCACCCGTCGGTTGGCAGGCCCGAATTCGTAACGGCTCAGGTAGCGGCCCTCTTCGTAGGTTTCGATCGCGTGGCCAGGGAAATGTTCTTCCAAAAGCGGGGCGTATTTGCTACGTCCGCCGTGTTTGTCGCAGACGATTTTTATGGTGTCGTAGCCCAAGGGCTCGACGGCCCCAGCCAGCAGGTCGAGCGTCAGGTTCGAGAGCACGACACCCTTTGACCCGCTTTCGTCGCAGAGCCGGTTGAATCGCCCTGGAAAGACGGCCCGCGAGCGGATGTCGACCAGATGCACGCTGGCCGCTTCCATGGTTTTACGCATGGCCGCTTCCAGCAGTGTCAGCTCCGGCTCATTTGTGTCGATGGGGAATTTGAGTTCTCGATACCCGTCGTGCCACGGCAACGCCCGTCGGTCGCCGTCCGATTGCGGATCGAGGGCCGCCCAGATCGAATGCCAATCCCGCGGCTGCCGGTCGACCAATGCCAAGGCCGTCAGCAGCCCCCGCTCCAAGTGTCGCAATCCCTTGCCCGGCTTGTAAAGCACCTTCGAGTCGGCCATCGCCAGCCGTTCGTGCCCGGCGTTCTTGGGCTTGCTAACCACGGTGTCGCCCAACCGCTGGTAGAGATCGACGCCGTCTGCATCACTGCCCTCGTCATTATAACCGTCACCACCACCGCCAGACGGATCGTCAACCCACCAAACCGTGGTGGAAATCAACAGCGGACCCAAATTTGGCCCGTATCCAGCTTCATCGGTTCCGATTAGGTAAGGCATTTTTGGCGTCTGGTGTCCTGGCGAGGTTTTTCTGCTGATCAATGCATATGCGATTGCCGCATCAATCCTATCGGAATCGCCTTCTCTCGGCCAGAAGTATCGATAAAAAGCCGATTCGGATATAAATCTGTCTTGATTCTTGGCAATGGTGGCTCCAGTGCGTATCATTGACCAGAGGAGACCACACACCATGAAAGCCGCTTATTTTACCGCAATTCGCCAAATCGAGGTCCGCGACGAGCCTGCGCCGGCGCTTTCTCGCCCCGACGAGGTCTTGCTACGGATCGATCGCATGGGGGTTTGCGGGTCGGATGTGCATTATTATACCGACGGGCAAATCGGCGACGATTGCGTGCCGCTGCCGGCCAGTTTGGGGCACGAATGCGCGGGCACGGTTGTCGAGGTCGGGCGTGAGGTCGGGGGTTTGTCGCCCGGCGACCGCGTGGCCGTCGATCCGGCCATTGCCTGCGACACGTGCGACCAATGCCTGCAGGGGCGTGTCAATACATGTCGGGATATGAATTTCATGGGCTGTCCCGGGCAGGGGCCGGGCGCGGCGCGAGAGTATTACGTGCTGCCGGCCAAGAATTGTATTCCCGTGCCCGCGTCCATGTCGCTCGACCAGGCGGCCTTGGTCGAGCCGCTGGCGGTCGGCTTGTATTCGCTACGCATGGCCGAGTTGCGAGCGGGCGCAAATATCGGCATCCTCGGCAGCGGGCCCATCGGTCTCGGCGTGTTGCTCGCCGCCAAGGCAACCGGCGATTGCACGTCCTTTGTCACCGACCTGCTCGACCCGCGACTTAGCGTAGCGCAAAACTGCGGTGCCGATTGGACCAAAAAGGCGATCAAAGACGACACGCCCGCGGCCGAAGAACTGGAAAACGCCATCCGCGGCCGGGTGCCCGAGGGCCTGGACGTGGTTTTCGAATGTTCGGGCGACCCCAACAGCATCGACCAGGCCCAACGCCTGCTGGTGCCGGGCGGAACGCTAATCATGATCGGCATCCCGCCCACAGTCCACGTGCAATTCCACGCCCACCTCATGCGCCGCATGGAACTAACATTCAAAAATGTCCGCCGCCAAGACGCCTGCATGAAACCGGTAGTAGACCTAATGTCCGCCGGAAAAATCAACGCCGACCCCATGCTCACGCACCATTTCCCGCTGGATAGAATCCAAGACGCATTCGAACTGGTGGCCGATTATGGGGACGGAGTGGTTAAGGCGATGGTTGATGTTGGCTGAAAATAAAATTACCTGCATGCAATCATACCAGGGGGGATAGAGTCGATATGCCAGGGAAAAACGCCTTTCTAGTCCTTTGCGTTATTAGTCTGCTCGGTTGCTCCGACAGATTGGAAGAAAGAGAACAATATCGTTACATCGTGGGTGGATCCTCGATGAGTCTTATGATTGCTACCCTGCACGCAGACGAGCTTGTTGTCAGTAAAATCAACTCTGAGACCGCAGGTGATCGGGATCGGGAACGCATTACGGGTTTGCTTGAGGCACTCAAACGACATAAAAATCGTTTCGAGAAAATGCTTGAGCAAACATACGATCGTGAGGATCTTCGAAGAAGAGACCAAAAGGTCATGCCCCTAATTCAAGAGATGATATCTGCCACAGATTCGCTAAATAATTATATGGACAATAAATCCGAGAAGGAATTACATCAATACTTCGTGCACCGAGACAGATTTCTGGAGTTAGCTGATAAGGTGAAGGAGGAGTATGAGAACAACTCTCAATAAAATGAGTGGGTATATCAAGTACGACATCCAGATTTTAGCCGACCAAGACATTACTTCATGTTTTCATCAACAAAAAGACCTCGAACAATGCTACGTTCATTCACCCCATTCGCGATCCTGCTCCTAATTACAACAGTCGCTCATGCGGCCGATTTCTATATTGATCCGCAACACGGCGATGCGGCCAATGATGGTAGCCAAGCCAAGCCGTGGCGGAGTCTGCAAAAAGTTTTTGATGCGGGTCTTGTCGAAAGCCGAGCTTGGGAGTCGCTTCCATACAAGAAGGGCAGCCGTCTGGTGCCGAAAAACCCGGGCGCGACAGTCAAGGCCGGCGATACTATCTGGTTGCGTGACGGGTATTACGGCGATCTGGTAATTCAGAGTTACTACAATGCGGATGCCATCAAGATAGCCGCTCTGCCAGGGCACAAGCCTCGCTTCCGTAGCGTTCGTTTGCAATCCGCTTCGCATTGGGACCTCAAGGGCCTGCACGTCAATCCCGAGTTCGGCGATGGCAAGAAACCTCGTACACTAATAGAAATCGATTCCCACGGTTGG
Organism: uncultured Planctomycetaceae bacterium; assembly: GCA_964541935.1. GTDB lineage: Bacteria > Planctomycetota > Planctomycetia > Pirellulales > Thermoguttaceae > JAFGTN01. Next base: position 3,522 of record CAZISU010000631.1, read on the forward strand.
CGAGGGCCGATTAATGACATCGTCGTGGAGCAGTGCGTGTTGCGATCGGCCGAGGATACGTCAGACTGGTCGGCCGCGCAATGGAACGAGCTTGCCTGTAGCGGCATCGATGCGGACGGCACACGAATTAGGCTGCGACACAATCGGATAAAGAATGTCAACTTCGGTATTTCCGTAGGCGCTTCGCATTCGTTAGTGGAACACAACATCGTGGAGAACTTTGCCGGCGATGGACTCCGCGGCCTGGGCGACCATACTACCTTTCAGTACAACCTCGTGAAAAACTGCTACGATGTAAACGCCAACCACGACGATGGTTTTCAGAGTTGGTCGCGAGGACCAGAAGGCGTGGGCCGAGGTGAGGTCGTGGGCATTGTGCTGCGGGGTAATACGATCATCAACTACGAAGATCCCGACCAACCTCACCGTGGTACACTACAAGGCATCGGCTGCTTCGACGGCACGTTCGTCGACTGGATTGTCGAAAATAACGTTGTTATCGTCGATCACTACCACGGAATCACGCTCTTGGGTGCCCGCGGTTGCCGCATAGTAAACAACACGGTCATCGATCCTAACCAGAAACGGCCTGGCCCGGCCTGGATACAGATCGGCAAGCACAAAAACGGTACTCCGCCCGCCGCCTGCACAATCCGCAACAATCTGACCACAACGTTCTGTGCCCCCAGCGGCCAGAATATGACGTCCGATCATAACTTGATCGTCGATGACCCCGAGTCGTTTTTTGTAGATGCATCGAGTTGCGATCTGCGTCTGAAGAAAGGCAGCCCAGCTATTGATACAGGCAGTCGCGATCTGGCCCCGGCGACTGACATACGGGGCACTTCACGGCCGCAGGGCCACGCTGTCGACGTTGGGGCATACGAGTATTCTGGGAAGCAAGAGGATGATAACAGAGAAGGCAGAGAATAGAGACTATCGCGGCCGAGACGCAATCAAATGAAATTCGGGAGGGCGAAGCTCCTGCTGAGCCATTAGTCGCGACGTGGCTCAGCAGGAGCTTCGCCCTCCCGAAAACC
>CAZISU010000632.1:0-4559 GCA_964541935.1 uncultured Planctomycetaceae bacterium
CAACAAATTACTGACTTTTCTAGTTTGCCGACGCCAGGTACATCTGTAGTGCAGTGTGGCCCAGCACTGCCGTATGGTGCAGGCAACGGAAGATTACTCATGTATACCGTGCCTGCACCACCTGCTTTTCGCGTCAATAAAGGTTTTTCATCTGCCGTGAAAGCCCGTTTATAACGCCGCCGATGCGTTCGAGTGAGTCGGCCGCCGTGAGCACAACCGCTCGGAGAACCGGACTAGTCTGCGCGGTATCGGTTTGGGTCGCGTCTGTTTGAGACGCGTCGAAAGTCGAATAAATATTCGACTCGCTGTCGGTGACCTCATCGATCCAGTTGTTCCATCGGTCGGATCGATGCAAGAGGCTTTGATGCAATAATCTCAAAGTCTCGTCGCTTTCAAGTTCACCTCTTTCGGCCAGACGGAAGCAAGCGAGGAAGGCAGCCGTTTGCGCCAAGTCGTCGGCCAGCGACAACACGGCCAATCCGCTTTTGCCCTCGAAGCGATTTGCCAGATCCGTGGCGTCCAGCCCCAGGCTTTCAAGATAGTCGCTCAATACGGCCCGACGTATGCCGGGCTCCCTATCTCCGACCATGGCCAGGACTCGCAAGGTTTCCTGATCTGACCACGTCAACAGTTCCGCGGGATCCCACGTGAAAAGAGCCAAGTGTTCATTATTTTCGAACTCGCCTGGATACTCTGTCGTGTAGGGAGATCCCATGTACTGATCGTCGGAGTATTGTGAACTACCGTCCCACGGCTGCTTCATCAACTCTTCAACCTCAACAATGTCCGCCTTTGCATCGATTGAGGTTCCATACATGTTTTCCGGTAATGCATATGTATATCCGTACCCATCGCCTTCCGAGCTTTGGGTCGTGTTTTGAGAATCATCATCTTGTGTTTCGTAGTAATCCATGGTCTCGCTGTCCTGAGACTCAGCATCTTGAGACTCAGCATCTTGAGACTCAGCATCTTGAGACTCGGCGTCTTGAGTTTCACTACTTTGGGAGTCGGTTTCCGTAGACTCGATATCTTGTTGCTCGGAATCGTCTGACCCGTTATCGTCCGAATTGTTATCGTCCGAATTGTTATCGTCCGAATTGTTATCGTCCGAATCGTTGCTTTGGTCTGTGTAGTCCATGGCCTCGGAATAACGGAACTCGTAGTTGTAGCCGTCGTTCTCCATGCCCTCGGTGTCCTGAGAATCTGTGTCCGTTTCCTCTGGAGACTCGCGATCTTCCATATTTGAGTACTGGTACTCATCGTCTTGTGTTTCGTAGTCCATGTCTTCTGGATATTGCGACTCATCGTAATCTCCATAATTGGACAGAGCCTCGGAATATTCATCCTCCATATCCTGCGATTCCGAGTCGTTAGAGTCTGAGTCATCAGCGTCCGAGTCGTCAGCGTCCGAGTCGTCAGCGTCCGAGTCGTCAGCGTCCGAGTAGCCGGCTTCTTCGTATTGATAGATATACGAATCGGTTTCTTCGCCGTGCTCCGTCGGAATTGTTCCGTCTATTGGGCCGTCTTCCCCATCACTGTCCATATCGCTTGTGTCGTCAGCCTCGTCAGTTTCATCAGCCTGTTGCTGTTCGTCGCTTGTGGCTACTTCCTCATCGACGGATTCTTGACTGGTATCATCCTGACTGGTGTCTTTGTCCGCCTCAGACTCTCCTTTATCCGTGTCGGCATCTGCGCTCATGTCGTTCTCAAACCGCTGCTGGGTTTGTGCGTAGATGTATCCGTACTTTTGTTTATAATAGTAATCGCCGTCAGAAAAGTCTTGTTCATCGGCAGAGGCATAAAAAGCCATGTCCGAAATTTCACTGGAAAAGGAATGCTCGGGTGATGTTTTTTGGATGTCACTCGATATCGCGCTGTTTGTGGCGATGCATGTGAAAAGAAAAGTTGTACAGCCCACCGCAGCCAGAACTGTGGGCCAAGCGATTCGAAAGTGTCTCATTTCCACTCTCTCCATGGTAAGAACGTTGGTTTGTTGATTTCTATTCCTATGCTTCGTGGCTGCCCTCCACAAAACCTCGTTCGATAAAACTAATCGGAGAACGGAAGCTGGGCACATTAGGTCATCACGGTATTCTTAGGAGAAAACGGAGAGTAGCTAACGTGCGTGAAAGACGGGAATAAGCCGGTTTGGGAAGCCTTAACGGTCTACAGATGACCTGAACGGGTCGTCGTGTAACAGATGGATGGATTACTACTGCTTCGGTTGCCAAACCAGGTAGTATGGGTAGAGTCTACTGGTAGATCGGACGATGTCGGAAGAGCCGGATTTTTTTGCGTCTCTATGCTAGTGTTACAGGATTACGGGCCTATCGCTTAATTGGTTCACCAATCAAAATGGTGTATAGATCCCACATACAATACTACCACAGTATGATATACATTCATGTCCCTTGAAGCTTGGCTTAGTCTGATAATTGTCGGTTTGCTTTTCGCGGTGCTGCAATACCGCCGCGCGCCGAGCACCGACATTTTATTTATTGGCGGGCTGGTTGCGGTCGTTGCGTTGGGGATTATCACACCGGCCACGGCGTTGGCCGGTTTCGCGAATCCGGCGGTTTTGATGATTGCCGCTCTTTTTGTTGTGGCGGCCGGTCTTCGTTTGACTGGTGTTTTGGATTTAATCGGTTCTCGTCTGCTGGGCAGCGTTCAAACAGACAGCGGAGCCATTGCGCGGCTGTCTTGTGTTGTTTTGGGCTTATCGGCCTTTGTAAACAACACGCCCGTGGTGGCAATGTTTGTTCCCATGCTGGTCGACTGGTGCCGCAAGCGGGGTGTATCGCCATCGCGGGTGCTGATACCCGTTAGCTACCTGGCGATAATGGGTGGCACTTGTACGCTGATCGGCACGAGCACGAATATTGTTGTAAACGGGTTATTGCAGACCGAACAACGCGTGGACGACTCCGCAAAGCTCTACAGCGAGCCGTTTCGCGAGCAGCTTGGCGGCATGAGCCTTTTCGAAATCGGTCAGGTCGGGTTACCCTGTGCGGCTTTGGGCTCATTATATCTGATATTTTTCGGACGGAGGCTTTTGCCCAAACGAAGGGGCCTGATCGAACGGCTCGACCAACAGCGGCGCGAATACCTGGTGGAATTGCTGGTAAAGTCGGATTGCCGTTTTATCGGCAAAACTGTGGAAGAGGCCGATTTGCGTCAGCTTCGCGGTTTGTTCCTGATCGAAATTGACCGCGGTGACAACGTGATTACGCCCGTCACGCCCAGCGATGTGATCGAGGCCGGCGACCGGCTGGTATTTACGGGGGTGGTGACGACGATTGTGGACCTGGTGAAGATTCCCGGTCTGGTGCCAGCCGGCGACGTCGAAGGTGCCGGCACTGTCAGGCGGCGCAGGTTCCGTTGGCTGTTCGAGGCGGTGATATCGAAATCGTCCCCATTGATAGGGATGTCGATTCGCGAGGGCGGTTTCCGACAGCGTTACAACGCGGCCGTGGTGGCCGTGCATCGCAACGGCGCGAGACTGCCCAGCAAGGTTGGCGATATTGTGCTGGAGCCGGGCGACACGTTGCTTTTGCAGACTCGAACCGGATTTGCGCAGCGCTATCGTCACAATCCAGACTTTTATCTTGTGGCGGGCGTGGACGGCTCACAGCCACAGGAAAACGAACGAGCATGGATAGCGACCGTTTTGGTGGTCGGCCTGATACTTTGGTTGGCACTGGCGAGCACGATTTTCTCGTGTTCGATGGCCGCCTTGGCGATTGCCAGCCTTGCGGTTGCGGGGCTGATGGTTGTTACAAGGTGTATTTCGGTTGCCAACGCGCGAGAGGCCGTCGATTTGCAAGTCTTGGTGACAATCGCCGCGGCTTTGGGGCTCGGCCGGGCATTGACCGAAAGCGGCGCGGCCCAGGCGATAGCTAGTCTATTGGTCAACGTCGTGGGATCCGCACACCCGTATCTACTGCTGGCAGTACTGTATGTGTTGGCGATTGTGTTTACCGAACTGATCACCAACGTGGCCGTGGCTGCCATGCTGTTCCCCTTGGCGGTGGCAATGGCCGAGGCGAGTGGACTCAGCCCGCGGCCGTTTGTGATGGCGATTGCAATGGCGGCTTCTTTGAGTTTTGTTACGCCCATCGGGTATCAAACCAATCTGATGGTAATGGGGCCGGGTGGATACAAGCCTCGCGACTACATGCGCGTGGGGCTACCGCTGACCGTGCTCGTCAGTTGCGTGGCACTGTTGCTTATCCCGCGGATTTGGCCGTTTGCTTTGTGAAATGTATAAAAACTAAAAAACAGACAACATGAAGGAGTTAGCATGACTCGGCAACATTTGCTTTTAACTGCGTGCTTCACACTCATCTTATCCTGTGTCCCGATCGGTTTTCAGTTACAAGCCGCTGAGCATATTATTTGGGACGATCAACCCGCCGGCAAGTGGGATACAGCGTACCCGGTCGGCAACGGGCGGCTTGGCGCCATGCCATTTGGGCAATTTCCCGAAGAAAAGATCCTCATAAATGAGGAAACGATCTGGGCCAGGCAAGCTGCGCCCGGCATGCCTCAAGACAGTCTTC
>CAZISU010000633.1:0-4553 GCA_964541935.1 uncultured Planctomycetaceae bacterium
CTCGTCTTCACCCGGCACCAAGCCGAGCGCCTTAGCATATTGCTCCAGTTTCTGTGTGTCGTGAGGCGGTTGAAATACGCCTCGCTCTATTCGGCTGTAGTTCCCTGGGTCGAGTTTATTCTGGCTGCAAAATTCTCGAAGCGTTAGACCCTGCCTGATTCGCACTTCCTTCGCGAAAGCCCCAAAGATATTTCGGGACATGGTATTCTTTCTCCTTGCGCTGTGACCAACAGAATATGTACATCCATGCACGCCACAGCTTTCCTTGCCTTGTACTAATTGTACAACATTTACAACACGACGTCAAGTATATTATCGGGCACCAGTTCACACAAGAGCAGTTTTTTTAGTCTTTTCAAGGGTGGTTACGAGTCCACTACACCTTACCAGGGGGGTATGGCAAATTGCAGCTATCTCGTCACGGCGCATAATAAACGGCATCCTCTGATAGAGAATGCCGTTTATATTTTCTCAACTTATCCGCCGCAGCCGTTACGAAGTAAACTGCGACATCCGCTCGATGATTTCGCCTTCGGGGTTGCGGAGGTTGACTTCCAGAGGCATCTGGCCCATCAGGCTGTGCGTGGCACAACCGAAGCACGGGTCGTAGGCTCGGAAGGCCATCTCGACCATGTTCAAGAGGCCATCGTTGACCTTGCCCTTCTTGATGAGGCCTTGGGCCGCTTTCTTGACCGACATGCAGATGGGGGCGTTGTTGTTGGTTGTGCCCACCACCAGATTGACCATGGTCAGAATGCCACGCTCGTCGGTGGCGTAGTGATGCGTGAGCGTGCCGCGTGGGGCCTCGACGCAGCCGATGCCTTCGGTGGGCGTTTCGGTCGGAATGGTGCGGAAGTTGTCGCCGGTGATTTCCGAATCGGTGGCCAGCTCGACCCAACGCTCGGTGGCGTAGAGCAGTTCGATCAGACGGGCCCAGTGCGTGGCCAGCGTGTGATGGACCGGTTTTCCGCCCAGCGTGTCGTAGAACTTCTCGTACTCGGCCTGGGCCAGGGGCGTGGCCATGCCGTCCGAAGCGTTCAGACGCGACAGCGGCGTGGCTTTGTAGACGCCGGAATCCATGCCGTCGACGAATCCCTTCCAACCCACCTTTTTCAGATAGGGGAATTTCAGATACGACCAAGGCTCGACGCGCTCGGCGATTTCGTCGCGATAGTTTTGCGAGTCGTATTTGACCAACTCCGAACCGTCGGGGGCCGTGACGCGGATCAACCCGTCGTAGAAGTTGACCTTGTTGTTATCGTCGACCATGCCCATGTTGTAGGTCTTGTGCGTGTAGACGTCGCCGGTGATGAGGTCGACGTAGTCGCTGTTGCCCAACACGATATCGTTGAAGGCTTGCAGCGAGAATTTGGCGAACTCGATCGCGTCGCGTCCGAGCTGTTCGATTTCGGCCCGTTTCTCTTCGTTGATGCCGCAACTCACGCCGCCGGGCAGTCCCCAGTTGGGATGCACGGGCCGGCCGCAGAGCATTTTGATGAGATGGTGTCCGTCGCGACGCATTTTCAGGACCTTGCCGCCCACGTCCAGGCCGACCTTGGCGATCACGCCCAACACGTTGCGTTCGGCGGCCGGGGCTGTGGGCCCGACAATGAAGTCGGGTCCGCCCAGAGCATAGAAGTGCGTGGTGTGGTCGGTGGCAAAGAAGATGCTGTAGAACATCTCTCGCAACATCTTACCGGTCCGCGGCGGATCGACGTGCCAGACGTTGTCCAGGGCCTTGGTGGCAGCCATGTGGTGGGCTTCCGGACAGACGCCGCAGATGCGGTTCGTCAGGTTGGGCATGTCCTCGGCCGGACGACCCAAACAGAACCGCTCGAAACCGCGCAGCTCGGGGATCTGCAGGTAGGCGTTGGCTACGTCACCCTCGTCATCGAGGAAGATGTCTATCTTCCCGTGACCTTCGAGTCGGGTAATCGGATCAATGGAAATGCGTTTCATCTTGCGACCTTTTTTATGTTCGCTCAAATAGTAGCCCGTGTTATCCGGAAACTGCCCAAACCGGGTACTACTTAGGCGGCGCTCATGTATTCTTTTCCAGCTTGCTACGACGCAGCAGGCTGCTTGCCAGACTAAAACGGTAGAAACTACCTACCGGGTCGGGAATTCCCTCGTCAATAATACGATCGATCTCTTCGGGGTCGTCCGAGTCGATCACCGAAGCCACGGCACTCATCAAGCGTGCTCCATAATCGGCGACGCCGTCGTTGGGACCGTAGCAGCCTATACAAGGTGAGTTGACCTTGGGGCAGTTCGCGTCGCAACCGGCCCGTGTGGCGGGGCCGCAGCAAAGCAGGCCCTGTTCCAATAGGCAGGTGTCCTCATCGGGCTGCATCTGCCAGGTGCGATAGAACTTCTTGATCTTCTTTTCCGAACGCGTTCGCGAGCACTCATCGCAAACCGTCGAGTTGGCGCCGATCACGGAGCCGGCCGCCGGTAGTTTGCCTTCCAGGATGGCCACGATGGCGTCCCAGATGCGATCGGGTTCGGGTGGGCAGCCGGGCAGATAGTAGTCCACCGGAACCGTTTGGTCGAGCGTCTTCACCGTGTCATAAAACAACGGCAAATGCAACGTGCCTTCCGGCATCTCGGTCTTCGTCTGCGGGCGGATGCCTTCGGGGTTCTCGGTCGAGGGCGTATCCTGATAGGACGTGTCAAAGCACTCCTGCTTGTTGTTCAGATTGGCCAAACCCGGAATCGAGCCGATATGAGCACAGGCACCGAAAGCCACCATGACCTTCGACTTCTTGCGAAGCAGTTGGGCCATGTATTCCTGTTCGCTGGTGCGGATGGCACCGTTGAACAGACACACGTCGATCTGCCCGTCTTCCATCTTCTCGATATCGCTGACTTTGCCGTCCACGATACAGGGCCAGAAAACGATATCGAAGGCCGCTGCCACGTCGAGTATTTTCTCGTTGATACCGAGCGTGGATATTTCGCATCCACCACATGACGCGGCCCAATAACCCGCCAAAACGCCTTTCTTAGGGGCTTCGCTCATTATTTGACCTCCATCACTTCTGCATGTTCTTTGACGATGTCTTCCAGTGCTTCCAGACGTTCGCCGTTTTCGTTCCAGTTGCCTTGCCACTTGAGCGGGCCCAGCTTGCGAATGTCGTCGACAAGTTCGTCGATGGCTTCGGCCAATTGCTGCCCTTCGGCGGCCGAGGCCCAAACCAGTTTGACCCGCTCGTCTTCCACGCCCATCTGCTTAAGCGTGTGCTTGAGCATGTGGAAGCGCCGCATGGCCTTGTAGTTTTGCGTAAGGTAGTGGCACTCGCCCGGATGACAGCCAGCCACCATGACGCCGTCGGCGCCCATTGCGAGGGCTTTCATCACGAACGTGGGGTCGATTCGACCGCTACACATGACGCGAACGATGCGGACGTTCTGCGCGTATTTGATACGCGAGATGCCGGCCAGGTCGGCCGCGCGATACGAGCACCAGTTGCACATGAATCCGACGATTTTCGGTTCAAAAGTGTCGTCACTCATGATCGGTTATACCTTCTCCAGGTTTCTTTGCGGTCTTTCTGATGACCGTCTCAAACGGCTATGTATTATCTCTAGGAAACCGGTTCCGTCTCGGGCTTCGCTGTGGCGTCGTCCTCTGCACCGGTCGTGGCGTCCCACAAGACACCTTCGATCTCGGCGAAAATTTGGTCGTTGTTGAAGTGTGCTCCGGTAATAACGCCCGAGGGACAAGCTGCCACGCATGTTCCGCAGCCTTTGCAAAGCGAAGTGATAACGCGGCTTACGTCCTTCTCGGCATCGTATTCAATGGCGTTGTAGGGACACATGGTGTTGCAGATTCGACAGCCCGAGCAGCCGTCTTCGTCGATCGAGGCCACGATGGGTTCGATCATGACCTTGCCCTTGGTAATCATGCCCTGCACCCGAGCCGCGGCAGCCGCACCTTGTGCGACCGAGGCCGGGATGTCCTTGGCGCCTTGGCAGGTGCCGGCCACAAACACGCCGTCGGTCATGGTGGCAATGGGGTCGAGCTTGGGATGCCGCTCGGTGTACCAACCGGCCGAGCTACAGGAAATTCCGCATGTGATCCCCAACTCCTTCGATCCCTCTTGCGGCTCCATGGCGCCCATCAGAACGACCATGTCGACCGGAATGCGGCGTTGCTTGCCGACCAGGGTGTCTTCCATCTGCACGATCAACTTGCCTTGCTCCGAAGGCAGTCGCGCGGCGTCGGTGACTTCCGAGACCTTGCCACGCACGAAGTTCATGCCTTCTTCCAACAGACGTTGGTAGAATGGCTCGTACATCTTCTGATTGGCGCGGATGTCGATGTAGCACGAGTAGACCTGGGCTTTGGTTTTCTCCAACACCAGATGCCCAAACTTCAAGGCGGCCATGCAGCACACGGCCGAGCAGTCTTCGTTGTGTTTTGTGTCGCGGCTGCCCACACAGTGGACGATGGCCACGCTTTCCGGCTCGGTTACGCCGTCTCGCATGACGATCTTGCCGCCCGTCGGCCCGGCAGCGTTACAAAGCCGCTCGAACTCCATGTTCGTATA
>CAZISU010000634.1:0-4549 GCA_964541935.1 uncultured Planctomycetaceae bacterium
AAATAGTAAGACCTTGGCGTTGGTGGGCTGACAATTGCGATTTGCGGCACTAGTCACCCTTTGCGCAGATCTTCCGCAAGAACAGTTCGACCGCATCCGCATACTAGAACTCCTAGAAGAACAAACCGGCCGCCTCCGCTCGGAAGTGGCCGCTTCAATAACCCGTAAACGTGCCCCCTCACTGGTATTCAACATCATCGGCCCAATACCGCCCGGTGAGTAAACCGACAATCTTCGGCGCCAATCCAAGGTCCGCTAGCTGGCCGTTGAAAAAGTCAAATGTCAATATCTTTGTTAGCCGAGCCGCTTGCGGCCGTGGGAAATACCCTAATTTGCGGCCCCTCTGACGCGAGCAAGCTCGGCGGCTAACAGGATATTTTCCTTTCAACAGCCTGCTATACTCGGCCTTGGATTGGTGCTATTTCAAACAAAAGAGCCAAGAGGGTAGTTGAACGGGGGTTTGGAGAATGACTTTTTCACAGTAGAATATCTTCCGTCTTTCACCAGGCCTTAGTACCCTACCCTCAACTCAAGAGAACCACCCCATGCCCGACCTGCCCATCATGATGATCGGTTGCGGAGCGGTTGCGCGGGTTCATGCCATGGCGATCGAGAAGCATGGCGATGCCCGACTGGCGGCCGTGGTGGGGCCCGACCTTAGCCAGACGCAGGCGTTTTCTTCTGAGCATGGCGGCTGTGCGGCTTTCGACAATCTCGACCAGGCCTTGCAAGCTACCCACGCTCGGGCGGCCATCATCGCCACTCCCAGCAAGCTTCACGCGGCCCAGGCCCAGCAGGCAATAGACGTCCGCCTGCATACCCTGGTCGAATTCCCCTTGTCGGCCCCAAACGACGTCGTCCGTGGGCTGTTCGATCATGCCGCCGACAACAAAAGGATTCTGGCAGTCGCCCACACCAACCGTTTCAAATGGGTAAACCGCCGCATCAAAAAGCTGCTCGACTCGGGACAACTGGGACGCTGCAATCTGGTCTCGATATTACGTCAAATCGACCGCCCGCAAAACATTGAACTCGGTCCTCGGCCACGCACCTGGCACGACGACGTTCTACAGCACCATGCCGCTCACCTGCTGGACCTATGCCGCTACTGGTTCGGCGACCATGTCGAACTAATCGACGCCGTCTCGCCCATGGCCGCTTACGGACGACGCAACTGTTCGCTGCTACTGCGCGGCCCGCGCGCAATTCCCATCTCGATCTCCGCCAGCTACGACGCAGCCCGCGACCACTTCGCCATCACGCTGGCCATGGAACACGGCACGCTCGAAATCATTAACGACACAAGCCTTCGTGTCAACGGCATCGAAGACACAACCGACCGACCGCAATCCGAACGGGCCCAATACCACCAGGCAATTGCCCGCCAAGACGCCGCATTCTTCGACGCATGTCTCGGCCGAAACTCTTTCGATGTCACACCGGCCGTATCGATTGCTCTTGCGGCCCTCTCAAACCAAGCCCTGCGGTCAGCCGACCGAGTTTTAGCAGAAAGCTGATAAAACCGGCCAAATTAACTAATCGCAGCGTTTATTGCCGCGCGGGTGGCAAAATGCTAGAATTCTATTTACGTTATACACCCGTTTTACCCCCCACCTTGGGCGTGCCGTTTGGCCGCCACAGCAGACGTACTGCCGTGCTACGCGCCACATAAGGCGTCGCGTCGAAATGCCCACCTTTTTTTGGAGAAATGCACTATGTCCTTGCGTTTGTTTTGGCAATCGTTCTCTCGCGCTACTTTGCTTGTTTTGCTCAGCGGCTGCTGGCTGGCCGTGCCGCTTATGGCCGACACGCCCAAGAGCGTTAAGTTTTCCAAGCGTCAACTGATGCTCAGCCCTAACGAGGGTTGCGCCGTGGCCGACATCAACCGCGACGGCACGCCCGACATCGTGGCCGGCACGCACTGGTATCCCGGGCCCGATTATGTGCCGCATCGCCTCCGCGACATTCCCGAAATGGGCGATGTATACCTCGTAACCAACGGCGATTTCATCTACGACGTCGACGGCGACGGTTGGCCGGATGTAGTTGCCGGCGAGTGGATCAAGCCGGAAATTTGCTGGTACAAAAACCCCGGAAAAGTTGGCCTCGAAAAAGGCAAGCTCTGGCAGCGACAAGTACTGGCCGTGGGTCGCGACTGCAACGAATCGTTTTGCCTGAAGGATTTCGACGGCGACGGCAAGCCCGAAGTTTTCGTCAATAGTTGGCAAGCCAAGACGCCGCTGGTTGTCTGGAAGTTCGACAAGGACAAGGACGGCAAGCACTGCCTGCGACGTATTGTGATCGGTAAGGAAAGCAACGGGCACGGCTTCGCTTTCGGCGACATCAACGGCGATGGTCGCGAGGACGTCTTGTGCGGCACCGGTTGGTACGAGCGCCCCGCAGGCGATCCGCTGGCCAAGCCCTGGAAGTTCCACCCCGAAACGGCCGTGCATCACGGCAGTTGCCCCTTCCTGGTCGTCGACCTCACCGGCGACGGACGCAACGATATCATTTGTGGCAACGCCCACGGCTTCGGCCTGGAGTGGTGGGAGCAGGGCCAACCCAAGGCCGACGGAACCACCACCTGGACCAAGCATATGATCGACGATTCCTGGTCGCAGGCTCATTACCTTACCTGGACCGATATCGACGGCGACGGCAAGAAGGATCTCATTACCGGCAAGCGCGTTCGCGGCCATTGCGGCAGCGATCCTGGCGGAAAAGAGCCAGCCGTTGTTTATTATTATACTTGGGACGCAAAGGCCAAAAAGTTCACCCGACACACGATCGCCGGACCCGGCGAGAACGTGGGCATCGGCATGCAAATCTGCGTGGCCGATCTCAACGGTGACAAGAAGCCCGATATCGCCGTGGGCGGAAAAACCGGGACTTGGGTGCTGATTAATGAAGGTGTGAAGTAGTTCCCGTTGCGTCTCGGACGCACCCTACAAGGCAAAAAAACGCTCAAGCGGCACGCCTGGCATAATGCCGACGTGCCGCCCGAGCTTGCCTGACAATCGCTACGGTGATTGCTACTTGTGACGCGACCAACCCAGGGTGATCTGGTCGAGGTGCTCGGCCGCTTCATAGATCGCATTGAGTGTGTCTGCCGGAACCAGAGCCTCGACGCTGAACTGGTCGTTGAGTTCCGACTTGACCCGCTCTAGGGCAACCTGGCCGTGGTACGACGGGATGTTCGAGATGTTCAGTTGCAGGGCAAAGTCGTACTTCTTATTCAGTCCCTTGATGAGCTTGCCCGGATCCGAGGGAGCGTCTGCCAAAGTGTCTGCATTGTCGCTGGCGATAATCCATCCGTCCTCGGTTACCTTGGCGAAGAGGTGCTTGTCATCCTTGGACGAATCGATGCGGAAGATGCCGTTGCCGGTATCGGTGGGATCTTCAATGAATTCGGATAGCTCGTTTAAGAGCCCTTCGGGATCGCTGACCGGGAAGAAGCAGTAACCGCTCAGATCGTCATAGTCGTCGATTTGCAGAACAGCTCCCCAGGGGCGAGCGCTGTCGAGACTATAAAGCTGATCTCCCTCGATATAAAGACGAAACATGGTTTGCAGCCAGACGGGCATTTCCGAGGCTTTGGCTACATTGCTCAGCGAAGAAGCTTCGGCTACCAACCCGTCATGGTCGGCCAACGCCATAACCACAAGCGGTTTGGCATCGTCTGCCATGACCGGCACGGCCGCGGCACCAAGGAATAGACTCAGGACTAGAACACACAATAAAGATTTTCTCACCGGTTTTCTCCTTAAAAAGAGACAAAATTTGCCGCGTCAACCACCATCAGCCAACGCGAGGAACGAGTAAATGTTTTCTTAGATATCAGGTATCAGGTTTCAGATTTGCTCATAGCTCATAGCTCATAGCCCACAGCCCACAGCTCACAGCTCATTACCCCGCTTCCGTGCCAGCATATCCAACGGCAGACTATCTAGTAGCATTTTCGCCGCGGTTTTCGCGTCTTCATCCAAGCGGCCCCACTGGTTAGCGGCCAAGGTATTTTCGGCTGCCAGCCCGGCGGTGACGGTTGTTTGCCCCGCTGCGTCGGCCAGGCTGATCAGTGGGTTTGGCCTGTCGACCGGCAAAGCGATTTGCGGCTGCGACGTGTGGCTCCACCATAAAAGCCCCGCGGCAGCCACGACCAGGCAGGCGGCCGCGACCGATGCAAACGAGCGATAGTTTCTTGCCAGATATCCGTCGCGAATATCGAGCGCAGGCACGCTATCGCGTTTGTGATCGGGCCGGTTTTCGCGTATCGCCGCGCACAGGCTCTCGTGCAACGATTGCGAGAACTCGGGCCGCTCGGCGCGGGCTTCATTTTTTAGCCTCCCGGCAAGATCGTGCTGGTCGTTTGGCTTTTTCGATTCACTCATGGTTAAAATCCGTCGCTTGCAGGGCGGGCATAAGTTTCTGCCTGGCTCTGTGAAGCATCATTTTTGTCGCCGGCACGAAACGTCCTAAAACGGTTGCGATATCCTTGACCGGCATGTCTTCGACATAGTACAACCAAACGGCCGTGTGTTGATCTTCCGTG
>CAZISU010000635.1:0-4547 GCA_964541935.1 uncultured Planctomycetaceae bacterium
AGATCACCAGGCTCACGAGTGTCGCCCGCCAGAACCATAGTCCAACGCGTCTGCAAGCCTTCACGAGCGGTGGTTGCGTTTCGCGCAAGAGTTGATCGAGTGGATCCAATTGATCGTCGGATTCTTGATCCCGCTTGATGCGCGGCCAGAAATACATGATCGTGGCCACTGCCAGGAAGGAAAGCTGGGCGCCGATGCGAAACAACTCCGCCGGGTTTAATGCCAACACAACCAGGGCCGCGGCGGCCAGCGAGTTGTACGGCGACGGGCGACGGGCCAGTGCGTAAGAAAGGCACATCATCAATACTAAAACGGTCGCACGCACCACGGGAGGTCGCGCGTCGGTCAAAAGCATGTAGGCTATGGTTGCCACGGCAACCACCAACAGCCCACGACTGCGAGGAATGCGCAAAAGACGGACTAGCACGAGCACTATGCCGGCCAGGATGCCCACGTGCAGGCCGGAGACCGCCAAGAGGTGGATGGTCCCGGTTTGAGCGAACGTATCATACTCCTGGCGGGTGAGCTGATCGCGGGAACCGAGCAATAATGCGGCCGCCAGACCACGAGAGCGTTCGTCCAGGTATTGCCAAAGAATGCGGTGTGCGGAGGCGCGGACGCGGTCCAGCAGTTGACTCGCGCCGAACGTGCTTCGTGTTTGCGTTGACACCGTTTCCGGCCCCAGCAAGCGAACGCATTCTGGACGCGAGGCCCGTAGAGTGACCAGCTTGGCGTCGGCCCGCAGGTGCGCGGCATAGTCGTTCTCGCCTGGATTCCGCGGCGGCGTTGAACGTTGCATCGAAGCAAAAACCTCGACGCGGTCGCCGGCGTGGATGCCCAACACATGGCCGTCGACAAAAAGCGTGGCCCGACCTTCGGCATCATGCCAGGTGTTGGTCCCCGCAGAACGGCCAGCCGCAGAGTTGCCGTCGCGGAGTTCCGTAACCCGCAACTCGAGCCGAGTGCGGTCGATGCGGGGGATGATCTGCATGGGATCATAGGGCGGGGCCAGCAGACGATGTGGACTGCCGTTCACAACCGCCCGCAGGCAAACGGGTTTGGCTGACTGCGCGGGCTGCGCGGGTTGTCCTTCGTCCGCGGCGAAAAATGCGATATTGTCTTGCTCGAAGAGCGACCAGCGGAAATGGTGCCAGCCGCCGGCGGCACACGCGACGGCCAGCAGGAGAAGAACGCCGGCCGACTTGTTCCGCCCGCTACGAAAAACCGGCAGCCACCCGATTAAAGCGGCCGATGCCGTCGAGAACCAAACACAAACCGCCAACGGGCAAAAGCGGTCGAAGATAATACCCACCGCAACGGCCGCGAAAACGATCGGCAACGGCGTGTAACGCGGGGCGTAGATTGTTTTGCTGGTTGTTTCGCTGATCTGGCCTGCCATGTTGTGTATTGCCCCGCTCGGCCGGGCGAAGCGGCCGTCAATAAACGCTGGGGATAGTTTCTGTCCAACCTACTACCGGGACGTTGGGAGCCAGCACGAACAGTTCGACGCGGCGATTTTTACGTCGGTCGGCCGGGGCCACGTTCGGTGCGATGGGCTGATGCTCGGCGAAGCCGGCCACGCCCATGCGGTCGGAGCTTATGCCGAAGCGGGTAAGAGTTCTGGCCACGGCCACGGCCCGAGCGGTGCTGAGGTGGAAGTTCGAGGGGAATTCATCTCGCGCAGGTCGTTTTGCCATGCGGCGGTCGTCGGTGTGGCCGACCACCATCAGCTTGAGGTCGGCCGTTTGCGGCGTTTGCAAAGCGGCCGCCAATTCGGAGAGCAGCTTGTCGGCGCCCGGTTTTAGGTCGTCGTAGCCGCTGTCGAAAAGGATGTCGGTATCCAACTTGGCGATGCCCGTCTGCGGGTCGAAGACCAGGCTAGGGTATCGTTTGGAGATTTCGGCCAGGCGATTGCTCGCTTCGTCCGATAGGTGTCCACGACCGTTAGCCAAGCCATCGAACTGGCGCCGCATTTCATTGCGTTCGGCCGAGTAGTTTTCGAGTCGGCGCCGGTCCAAGCCGGCGGTTTCCTCGAGCATGGCCAGATTTTCCTCGGTTCGATGCAATTGGTCTTCAGTATTGCGAGAGTGTACGTTGAGGTTTTCAATCTCGGCCAACTGGGCCCGATTCTGTTCCAGCAGCGCACGATTTTGCGTTTGCAGGGCCGAGTATTGCGACTTGGGCACCATGCAACCCACGGTGGGCACAAGCAAAACCAGCAGCGAGGCCGGCAGGACCGCGCGAAGATTATTGAATAGCCGATTCTTGGCCGTCATGATTCGATTCCTTTCGAATCCAAGTTTTAATGATATCCGCCGGTCGCAAGCGACCGGGCTAAACGGGGCTTATCACCCCAGCATTCCGCTTAACCAGTTTAATAATGGGCTGTTGAACGTATGTACCCCGTTCCAACTCCACATGTTTTGCATAACGTCGTACATCATCATGCCGACGAGAGTGAGCACTACACAGCAAAATCCCAGCGAGGCGATGTTCAGCCCCGAATAGGGCGCTTCGGACATAACCGTGGCGGCGCCGACGACTTGGGTCTGGGGCACTACGGTGTCTTGCGCAACGGCGGCGCCGAAATCCGCTCCCGCGGCCATGGGGGCGGCGTCCGAGACTTCTTCGAGTTGAATTTCGGAAACCTCGCCCAGATCGACGGCCGGCTCTTCATCGAGCATGGCCGGCATGGCGTCGGCCATTTCGAGTTCTTCGGGCTCGCCGGTGTCCAAGGCGATAACTTGCGAATCGCTTTCGCCATCGTCGTCTAGGACCTCGTCCATGGGCGTGAGTGTGAAATCTGAATCGCCGGCCACGCTGCTCGGTGAACTGTCGCTGGAAACTTCGTCGAGCGAGAGCATGGAGTCTTCGCCCAATGCTAGTGAGTCGCTGCTGCCGTCGGCCAATTCGAGCGGCTCTTCCAGAGAGAGCCCGCTATCGGTGGGATCGATCAACGAGATGCCGCTGTCGCCGCCGAGCGTGAGGTCGCTGCCTCCACCGCTGCTGCCACCGAGTACCAGGTCGTCATCGTCCAAGGCGTCGGCCGAAAGGTCGATTGCCGAGCCGGGTGCAGAACCGCCGGAAGGAGAACTTCCCGATCCGCCCGCAGCCAAATCCAATTGGCTGTCATCAAAGGTGAATTCCAGCTCTTCGAAGCCGCTTACGGCCGAATCGACAGAACTGCCGGGCTTATCGTCCGCTGCGTCTTCGGAAATGTCTTCCAAGTCGATTGGCGGCGGGCCGATTACCGTGCCCGAGGCACTGGGATCGGATTGGCCGAGTTCGAGTTCCGTTACGAGCACGTCATCTTCGCCGTCGGACGATCCTTCGGAACGCTGACGGGAAATTTCGTCGACATCCTCGGCCTTAAATTTCCAGTCGGCACCGTCACGATAACCGTGCAACTGCTGACCTTCTCGCATTGTGTTTACTTCGGCGGGGCTAATACCGAGAACTTCGGCTGCCTTGGCGACGTTGTAGAATTTTTGTGCCATCAACGGACCTCTTCATACCTACGGCGTTCATTGCTGAGACAACGCCTTCACTTCACGAGCCAATGGCTTCGCTCCGTTGAAGTCCGTCATCTGCATATCCCAATGGATTTTGCGAACGCTTCGTAGTGCAATCTCGCCGCTGGCCAACTCGATGTGATAAACACACATCGTCTGCGAGAGTGGATCGATTACGGTAACCTGTTGGTACCGTCCGTCCACCATCTCAGACAAGGCTATCAGCCCGTCGTTGATCCCAGCAGGTCGTTGCACGGCCGAGGGCCTGATTTGTGCCTCGCCGTTTTCCGGAAAGGCAATCAATCCCGTGGCCACAACAAAAACGCCCGCCAGGGCTCCCAGCAAAATTGTCTTCATAGTTCACCTTAAAGACCTAAACTGCCGAGACCCTAGCTTCTATTCTAAGAGCCTCGTTTTAATTTTCAAGTATAAACGGCTCGGCTGAGGGGGTTTCCCAAAATCCGTGACAATACAATAATGATCTCTTGTCGAAACGGCCGAAAATCCCACTCTTTCGGGTGGGGTGATTGCGACAGCATCCGCAATGGGCAGAAGAGGCGCGGGAGTCTAACGGCTTCGACCCCCTCGTGCAAGACCGGTCTAGCGTTTAGATACCGAATAAGAACTACATGAATACACCCCCAGAGGCTACTGCTGAGACCGATTCGACCGTGGGAGTGCTGCTTAGCGGTGGTCTCGACAGCAGTATCCTGGTGGGGCGGATTCTGGGGCAAGGCAAACGAGTCGTGCCGTTTTTCATTCGTTCGGGCTTGCTCTGGCAACGTGAGGAGTTTGAGGCGGTCGAGAGATTTCTGGCTGCGTTGCGGGTGGGAGACTGGTTTACAGAAGGAAACGAAGGTAACGAAGTAAAAAAAAGAAAAGAAGGCTATAAGGGGGGGGAGGGTAGCGAAGGGGGAAAGGGGATTAGCGCCAGGCTCTTGCCGCTAGTTGTGTTGGATTTGCCGTTGGGCGATCTTTATGACGGCCATTGGAGCACGACCGGGCAAGGCACGCCCCGCAGCGATAGTGAAGACC
>CAZISU010000636.1:0-4547 GCA_964541935.1 uncultured Planctomycetaceae bacterium
CCATCCTCATGTCCAAAAAGCAGGCCCCCAGACTCGGCGCCTAGGATCGTGTCGGCCTTAAGCAGAGTGAATTGGGTTGCCGTATCGAGAATATAGTTGTCATCCATCGCGAGATTCAGCGTGGCGTTAGTTATATCGGCCACACCGCCAGTCACGTCTACCAAGACATTTTGGCCCGTGACCTCATAGTCGGCGGTCAATGTAACATCCCACGTCTGCCCCGCGGAGGCCAGGCTGTTGGTTTCAACTCGCCCGCCGGCCAAAGCGAAATCACCTGTCTCGACGTTCATCGCCCCAATTACTTTATAGAGCCCACCCTCGACGCGAAGCGAGTAGGGAACATCCGCAGCCGAGCGCCGCATATAATCGTGGTCGCCGATGAGTGTAAACTTCTTGGGCCCGGACTTGACCAGTGTGCCCCCGTTCGGTTCACCCTCGGGAGAATAAAAGAAACCTGCAAAGGCCGCGTTCATTTCTTGAGAATTAATCGTGTATGCGGTGTTGGTGATGCGGATGCCCGCGGGCTCGGTACTGTTGTAATCTCGAGAGAAGCCCGTCGACTGTCCAACAATAGCAGTGGCCTGGGTCCGCGACCAGTCTTCCAACAGCTTGTCCACCGCCGGGATAGGTGTGCCCGCGTTAATGTTGTTCACTACCACCTGCCTGAGCAACTCCTTTTCGGCATGCATTGTCCGTTCCATCGCTTGCCATAGCGCCGGCTGATATGTGGTGCTCTTGCCTAATGCGTAAGCCGAACCGTCGGCCAGTGGCATGGGCACGGCATTCTGGCCCATAAAGACAGGGTAAGCCACGTGCTTGGCAGGCAACGCAAGCCAGGCACACGTTAGCAACTCGGGGTAATCAGGGTCGATTTCCACGGTCATGCCCGATATAGATGTCGAGTTCAGAACGGGCGATTGCCGCGCCGCATTGCGAAA
This sequence comes from uncultured Planctomycetaceae bacterium, assembly GCA_964541935.1. Lineage (GTDB taxonomy): Bacteria > Planctomycetota > Planctomycetia > Pirellulales > Thermoguttaceae > JAFGTN01. The sequence goes on from CAZISU010000636.1 coordinate 939, forward strand.
CATCTCGAAGTCGACCTCATCCGCATTGCGGAGATCCTCCCAAACCTGAGAACCGGAATTTCTGGAGGCATACACGTCTTGCGAAAGGATTTGACAGGTCACATAGCTAGAATTGTTAGATACTTCCAAAGCGACACCGTTGCGGTCGACAAACAGCCAGTGGTTCCCGTTCACGGAATCCTCCCCCATACCATCCATTATTGACAAATTGCTGGATAATGCCCAGCGCTTCCATGGAAGTCGAGGCTCGCTCGGCAATATGCCGCAGTATCGCGCCGCCCATCGAACCGCGGTATTGATCCGGTGCCGGTGGCGGCTGTATACCGCCGGGATAATCGCACGAGCCGGCCAGGCCCTTATCGTTGACGATCATCGAACAGGTAATCACGCCGCCATCCGTCACGGTGATGAATTTGTTGAGATCCTCCTGCGCGGTTATCAACATGGGCGTCATTTGCGGCCGGTCGACATTGTCGCGGGTTTTGTGGAAAAAGATGGCATTATCTTTGGCATGGCTGCGGGAAACCGTGTATGAAGTGCAATCGATAATGTCGGAACCTGACGCTGCAGTTCCCGAGGGCGGATCCGCATATAGGAAACGGTTTCGCACATGGCCGTCGATGAAGGCCAGGTACAAATCTTCATCCACACCGGCTGCCTGGGCGATTGCACGTCCTTCATCGAGCCAATGCGGGGCTATCTGCTCCGCGATTTGCACGAAAAGCGCCGACCGCTCGATCAACGTTTCGTCTGATATACCAGCGGCGTAGGCCGGTTGCAGATATATGGCATTCATGTCGCTTGCGACGATGCTGCCTTTGAGTTCGCCCCAGATTGTGCCCATTTCTTCAGGTGTTCCAGCCATGCTGAACATGTCCACCGCGCCGCAGGCAACGGAAGGCAAGATCAACAACACGACCGCCATGCCGGCCGAGGATTTCATGAGTGTGCGTTTTAACGACTTCATACGTGCTGCCATTTCACTTTTCTTCACTGATACAAACCGGTGCAACCGTTCACGGTTCGTTTAACTTCCGGTTTTCAAATCAAAATCGATGGAGTTGTGTCCCGGCTCAACTTCGGCCGAAAGAATCGAGTTGTCGTTATACTTCCACGGCACGATTTGACGGTTGGCAGCATTTTTAGCTTTGATCACCACTCGGTGTTTGCCGATGGCCGCGCCCATTATGTCACGAATATAGTTCAACTCGTATTTCCCGTTATCGTCGGTTGTAGCGCGGGAAAAACGTTTCTTCTCATGCTGGAAGAGAATCTCGGCGTTGGGTAGCGGTTTGCCATCTAGTGTGACCGTGCCGACAACCGTTCCCAAGTCGGGCCGGTCGCCCGAGCCACCACAACCACTTAGAGCGAGAACGGGCACAACGACGCAAAAAAGCAAGATTGCTGTTATCAATCGCGTCATACGACGGGCCACACAATCTTTTCTATAATTCATCTTCACTCCCGACCACAGTTCCCTCCATGGCGGTGCAAAGTCGTTCGAAGAGGAAGCCGTTAATATTCTCGCTGAGAAAATTCACACTGCCATCGGCATAGCCAAAGTTGGCCCCGCCCACATGGTCGCTGCCGGGTGCTTGGAAGTTATAGCCGTTGATGCCGCCGGCGTCGTCTTCGCGGTTGGGGCCAGGGCTGTTGTAACCGGTGGCGCCGTCGAAGAGGTTCGAGGCTCCGCCCACGGCCCAGCCGTCGAGGCTTTGTGTGCGTGTGGCGGTACCCCAGAGACGTTGCACTTCGCCGGTCATGACGGTGCTGGAGGTGCCGTCTGTGCAATCTCCCAGCTTGGCCGGCAGGTTGGGTAGGAAGAGGCCACGGTTGCCGCTCTGGTGCCAGAACAGCCCGGTGACCGGGTGTGTGTTGCCCGGAGAGTTGTAGAGCGAATCGCCGCCACCAGCACAGGCCCCGTAGTCGGTGCCGCCTTTCTTCATACCCATAAATATCATGTTGGCGTATTTGTCGCCGCCGACCCCGTTGCGGCGCGAGGGGCAATAGAATTCGGCGATGTCATTTTCGGCTACGTGCAGGTTCCCTCGCACGTTGGTGTCGAAGTTCCACTGGTCGTGGAGCATGCCCTTTTCCATCATGGGCAGGATCAAGAGCATCCAACTGGTACCATGTCGGCCGGCGCCGATGCGACTGGTAGCGTCTTCCCATACGTTCCACTGGCTGGCCGGCGGGCTGCTGTCGCTCGAGCGGGGGTTGGTGCCCGAGACGATAGCCGCGGGTGGAAGCACGCCGTGGGTGTCGTGGTAGACGTGCAAGGCCACGCTCATCTGCTTGAGGTTGTTGATGCAGGACAATCGTCGGGCCGCCTCGCGGGCCGCTTGCACGGCCGGCAATAACAAAGCGATGAGAATGCCGATAATCGCAATAACGACCAGCAATTCCACGAGTGTGAAACCGCCACGATGCGTTTCTTGATTATGTTTTGTGCAATTAGGTCGGGTGACTCGCGAGAAGGCGAGTGAGGAAAAGGACTTGGCTTTCATCTGACGTTTAACCTCCCGTCAATTATTGTTTTGCGATTACGCTTCATTTTTTAGTGAACTGAGATAATTCATCAAGGTTGTGCAGCCGTCGAGGGCACCTTGTGTGGCTAGTCGACGTGCGGCGTCTATGTTTCCATCGGCGAAGGCCTTTTCGATTTTGCCTTGCACCAGTTTGTCTTGGGCGTAGATTTTATTTTGCACTTGCGTGTGGTTTTTTTGCAGTTCGCCTTCGAGTTTTGCGCCGCGGGCCCATTGCTGCTGTTTCGGTTTCAATATAAGCGACAACAAATCTCGGCCGGCTGTGGAACTGCTCCCGTCGACAAGTGGCGCGGGTGTGCCTTGTGCCAACGGATAGAGCGGCACGTAGGGCGAAATGCACGGCAGGGCGAACCATACGCTGTTGAGTTCGCCCGGGTGCTTGGGGTCGATGCGGACAGTGAGGCCGGAAATGCTGGAGCCGAAACATATGCTCGGGTGCGTGGCGGCGGCGTTCATGTCGGCCAGCGTGACCTTGCCTTGCTTTTTAAGCACGATTTTGGCGCCGTCTGTTTTCCCTCGGGCGGAAAAAACGATCGTGTCTTGAAAGAACCAGTGTTGTTCCTCGTGTGAGTTTTGGGCAACGCGTAGGCCCTTGCCGTAGCGGTCGGCGAAGAACCAGTTGGTGCCGGTCTTCGATCCGCCGGCGTACCAGCCGTCGCGGATCATCTCCTGGATGATTTCCAAGGCGTCTTCACAGCGTTCGGCCCGTTCGGCGATGAGGCGGAGGATATAGGGATTCATTACGCCACGGCCTTTGGGACGCGTCTCTTTGAGTCCGCCCGTATCGGCCGAACCGGCCAGGCCGTGCTCGTTGACCATCATCATCAGGCCCGAATCGCTGGTATCGCCCGTGGCGTGGAAGGCGGCCGGTCGCGAGGCGTGCATAATTTGTTTTCTATATGCGCACTGTTCGCGGGCCGCGTTGTCGCGGTTCTTATGGAAGAGAGGGGCCCCGTCGGCCGTGGCCTCGCCCAGGGCGAAGAACGAGGTGCATTCGTCGACGAAGAAAAGGTTGCGGTATTTGCCTGCCAAAAACGCCGTGTACAGCTCGGGCTTGACGCCG
>CAZISU010000637.1:0-4545 GCA_964541935.1 uncultured Planctomycetaceae bacterium
TTCGCTACAACAACTCCAGCTTTGGTAAAAGCGAGGCAAGAAAAAACAAAGGCCGGACAGATCGTTCGCTTTGCTGCGAACAGTCTTGTCCGGCCCAGTGTTCGGGTCGAATACTTATACTTGCTAAGTTTCGAAAACTTAACTCGGGCTCTTACTTACGAGCGCGATAGCCGACCAGGCACAGGGCGCCAAGGATCAGCATGATGATTGTGCTGGGTTCGGGTACTGCCGAAGCGGCGGCAGGAGCCGACGTGTTATAGTTCGAGAGAAGGATAGTAAAGTCGTCGAAATCAACGGTAGTAGAGTCGTTGAAGTCGCCGTCTCCCCATACATAACTCCCGGTACCATTGTAGTTCGACAGCAGGATCGTGAAGTCGTCGAAGTCACAATCGTCATCGAGGTCGGCATCGCCAGGATACGGAGGATCAACAACCGTCGCCGGCCATTCCAGATCAAGTACGGCCACGGTGCCGTCAAGGGCGACGTCGTTACCGAGGTTGTCTTGACCGACGGTGTAATCCGTCAGGGTCGTCAGCGTCACATCAAGCGTAACTTCGGTGCCTGTGGCAACAACCAACTGCAGCAGGTCATGCGTCATGTCGACGGTCGAGGGCAGGCCTTGAAGCACATAGGCGTCGTAGCTGCCAGCGTCCGAGTTGCTCAACGTTCCCGTGCCTTCGTAGGGGCCTTCAACTGACGGCGGGGTGGTTGTATTGGTTTCCGCAGTAAAATAAGCGGCTGCAGGAACGCTCAGGTCGGGAATTCGGGCATCGCCGAAGGCCACATAGCTGTCTTTGGCGTTTCCATCAGCGGAACCATCGCCAAGCCATTCGCTTGGTAAAGTGATTAGATTGAGTTGAGCATCTTCCTCAACAGTCCACACCTGATTGACATCGCAATCAATAGTGAACTCGGTCATACCCACGATTCCGGTGCCGGTGGCTTGCAGCGTGTAGCTGGTAAGTCCAGCTCCCGGAGATGTACCTTCAACTAGGTCTAGCGAGACACCAAATGTCATGCTAGTCATGGCCAGAAGAGCCAGTAGTGTGAGAGCAGATTTTTTCATAGCTGCCATTCTCCTTTAAACGTTAATAAATAGTAAAATTAGGATAAGTAAGTCATGTGTCACGTCGCCGCGTCAGTCTGGCCGAAAGCAGGCTGACACGGCGAGGCGTGAACACATGCTTGGCTTCAGGTTTACTTGCGATTGCGGACGGCCAAGAGGCAGAAGCTACCGGCAAGCAACATCAGGATGGTGCTGGGTTCGGGGACTTCGCCGATTGGCTGCTGGATACCCCAGCTTACGCCAGCGTCGCCACCGGTGCCGGTCAGCATGACTACTGTGCCAGCGGGGATGACAACTTGCATAAGCTCAAGGGATGTGGCTACATCGTAAACATCTTGGCCGAAACCAAACTCGGTACCCGTAAGACCAATAGATCCCAGTCCGGGCATCAGTGGCATGCCCAGATCTCCAGCTATCGGAGAGCCGGCTTTGCTATTGGCTTCACCAATCGAGCCAGCAGCAACGATGGGATCTAGTCCGTTAAAAATAAAGTGAGTGTCTGCTGCTTTACCAAGCGTCGCGTTGGGCATTCCAGCGGGAATGTTATCATACGGTGTCGGCATCGTTGTGCCATAGCTGTCCCACCAAGTTTGATGTACACCACCATCAATCGTAAGGTCTTTGAAACCTGACGCGCCTGTCGTGGAAACCAAGTAGGCTTCCAGGCCAGCGGCGGGATCTGCCAATTGCGTGACAGTAATACTAAGGTCCGCGAACGTTGTTCCAGCCATTGCCAGTACGGCCACCAAGGCCAAAACCATCTTCAAATTCTTCATCATTTTCTCCTTTTCCTCTAACTCTAGAAGTAAGTAACAGTAAAATTTCGAGGCGATACTCGCCTCATTCTCGTAAGCACTTTTTCTCTCGTAACAGTTGCGCTTATAAAAATGCCGCCACCACCTAGCAACGACAGTAACAAAACACACTGGCCGACAGCATCTGCGAATCGGGCCTCCCGATCGAAGCACCCTCTTCCGTCCTTTCCCACCAGTGACTAGCCGGGAACCCGAAAAGATCAGATGGTAAACAGCGACTGGAATAATTCGAACCAACAACAGAAGTCGGTACTCCAGATTCCAAAGCTAATATCATCGCAAAATCTTTCGTTAACTTTGCGGTCACAAGGCTCGGAGTTAATTTTCTGGGCAAACGATTTTACTGATCGCCCTGAACTATCGCTCCGGACACCTGCTCCCGACAAAGTCGAGTCCTAAAAATCACCCCAAAACCTCCGTCTTAATCCACAAATCTCAAAATGCCCATCAATCAGCATGGATTAGGATCTTTAGTCCATAACCGCGAATATAAACTGCATAACTGGAAAAGTCAAGAAGTTCGAGCTATTAAACCCAAATTTTTTACTTGCGAGACCCCTCTGCGGAGCATGTGTACACCATGCATTTTATGTATAAAATGCACTTTTACAACAGATTCCGAACTGATTTGCACGCCGAGTAACGTTGAAAAGCGTGTATCAGCTTTGCCGAGCATGGTGGTAGAAAGAGAAGATATCGTGGAAAACGATGCCTAAGCCAGGGCATACCAAGGCAGACCTGAACCACAAGGGGGTAACGCCGCAGCCCGTATTCTACTGAAATACCGACTGCTTATCGCATACACCTTTAATGCATCATCCAACTGTGGGGAATACGTCACTGCCTGAGTCGTTAATAAAGAGCCTGCCATAATAGCAATTGATTAAGTAGCGAATGTATGGGTCGAAAAATGAGTTACATTCGAGTCAATTTTTTTTGCCAAATTTAATGCCTGCACGGGATTTACCCCCTGCCAGCAACATAATGCATTCATAAAAAAGCTTTTGGTGTACAAGAAGTGAGCCAGAGGGCAGCTACACTGAATTTCAGGGCTGTGCAGCACGACTTGCAGGACGCTGTGCGTTACCGTAAGTCCTATTAGATTAAGGACTTAGCCTCGTAGGTATCTGGCAAGGCTAAACCGGATTATGCATGGACCAGTGTTTTCGCTTGAAATACTAAGCCGAAGCGCAAGCGAGGACCGGTAAACACGGAAAATCGTCGTATTCCCTCGCTTGCGCTTCGGGTTAGTATGGCTCATGAATAATCCGAGCTAATCGCCCTCGTTGTTAGAAGTCGATGCGTCGTTGCCGAGCCAGTCTTCCAGTAGCGTGTCCGGCCAATGCCGATAGGTATGAGGGCAGCCGGGCAAATAAACCGAAAGTATGTCGAAACGCGGTCCACAGAAGAAATTCAGGGCGTAATAGGCAATCGCCAGACCGGCGATACCACCGAAGAAAACGCCTAGCATTTCCCGAACGATGCTCTTCTTGCTCGCGTTGCGACGGAGCCTGTTGGCAACGTCAGCGGCCGATTCTTCGGACTCTTCCTCGGTGCCGCCTGGGCGGAAGTTGAAGGTTGCTTCGCCGGCGACATGTTCCTGTCCCATTTCTGTTGCCGGCATAATTGCTGACATTGCGGCGGGGTCGATTGACTCGGGAATTGAGGGTTGCCACACATCTTCAGCACCGCTGTCTTCAGGCACGTCGTCAGAAACGTCAAGAGCCGCAGCGGCGGTTTCGACCGGGACGAGTTCGGGTGGGGTTTCGTCGAGGGTTGATTCGAGTGGGAAGCGTGCATCGCATAATGGGCAGATGACCTCGACGGTCGGTTCAATGCCGGCCGGCAGGCTGACCGGTCGCAGGCATTTAGGGCATTTTGAGATCATGATGCAATATGGGCAACAAACTTATATGCCTTGCGTCGCTACTTCTAAACACGCTACGAGTAGGCTTGTAAGTTTTTTGTGGCTGCGGGCTTCAGGCCGCGTTTGGTATTCGAACCGTCGACGTTACAGTTCAGTGTAGCACCATACGCGGGGCTGGAAAGCGAGAGCCCCGTTTACCGGGTAGGCGTCGACGGAAAGGACAACCGCGAATTTGGCGGATATGACGAATGGAGGGAAACGGCTGGTTCTTCGGGCACAAGAACGATAAGAATAGAGCATTGACATGAGTCTGATAAATCTAGTTTTCCAACGCTGCGACACCACAGTGTTTCGGACGCCTCTCTCCATCCGGTTTACTGCGGGATTTTTTCCCGGTAGAATTAGGCATTGCAGAACCTGCTGTCAAATGGTTTCAGTGGTGCAGCAAAGGGTGTAGCGGCGGCACCGGCAGGATCGCGAGAAACACTTAAACCTTTGCCGCACAACAATTTGCGCCTGTAGCTCAGGGGATAGAGCAACGGTTTCCTAAACCGTAGGCCGCAGGTTCGATCCCTGCCAGGCGCGCTTAGCCAAGGGTGCTTGCGAATCGACGCAAGTGCCCTTTTCTCTTGCGCTTACGTCGCGTAAGTCGCGAGACTTCAAGGACTTGCGACGATAGGGCGTGTGGCGAGATACCGCTAATTCGGACCGTTTCCGCGGCAGATCGCGGAAAATCTTACCGATGAGCGGCAGATTTGCGGGCACCTATATTGGCACCTTATCGAAATTCTCGGCAC
>CAZISU010000638.1:0-4542 GCA_964541935.1 uncultured Planctomycetaceae bacterium
CCGCGCCAGGCGCCAACTCTCGGCGTGGCCCGCGCGGTCCGTCGGGTGTCATCGACAGATGCATGTTGCGGCTATTCTGTAGGAGTTTGCGAATAGCGGCCGCTCCTCCGCGCGTGCTCGAACCGCGCACGTAGTCTAAGCCCAGCAGCGAGGTCACGTGGGTCAGCATTTCGGCATCGCGATGCTGGCTCAATAAGATGGAAATATTGCAATGGCTGCGCAGGTAGATGGGAAGCGGGATATACTCGTGCCAGAAGATATAGAGCTTCTGCCCTTGGCAAGCAGGCGAGGCCGGATCGGCAGCGGGATCGTAGAGGGCAGCCTTGTAATCCAGAGTACCCATCCAGCGACGCAGGCAGATGGCCGAGATTAGCCCGCCCATGCGGTAGACTATGGGATTTAGCAGTCTTTTTCCCTTTTTTTTCTTCTTTTTCACGAAATTTTTATCCTGGCCAGTCTCCGGAAAAAACCTCTTCGGCGGGTCCGGTCATGAAAATGTGGTTGGTGTCCTCGCGCCAAGCCAGCCGTAGATCGCCGCCCGGCAGGTGGGCCAGGATCTCGCGCCCTGTTCGACCGCTGAGAACTCCGGCCACGCAAACCGCACAGGCGCCCGTCCCACAGGCCCAGGTCTCGCCGGAGCCGCGTTCCCATACTCTCATGCGGATTTCGTCCGGCGAGATGATCTCGACAAACTCGGCATTTACGCGGTTGGGGAAATGCGAATCGTTCTCGACTTTCGGGCCCAGGCCTAAAACCCAGTCGTCCGAGAGCCGCTCGACGTAGGTTATACAGTGGGGGTTGCCCATCGATACGCAGGTGACCGCCAGTTCTTGGCCATCGATGTTTAAGGGGGCATCGATTACCGGTTTTGCGGTGAGGGCTGCTGTGGTGCCTGTGCCTGTCGCGTCACTGCCCGAGAGAGTTGTAGGGATAAGATGCGGTTCGAGGATCGGCTCGCCCATGTCGACTGTAATTCGCTTGGCCAGCCCGTCGACGACTTCCAGGTCGAGAGCGAGGATTCCCGCCCCGGTCTGGATGCGTAGGTTTTGGCTCCTGGCCAGGCCGTGGTCGTAGACGTATTTTGCCACGCAGCGGATACCGTTGCCGCACATTTCGGCTTCTGAGCCGTCGGCATTGAGCATCTGCATGCGGGCATCTGCCACATCGGAGGGGTGGATCAGAATTAGCCCGTCGCCGCCGACGCCGAAATGACGGTCGGAAATGCGCCGGGCAAGATCGGGAATGTCTTGGGGCACTTTTTCGTTAAAGCAGTCGACGTAGACGTAATCGTTGCCGGCGCCGTGCATTTTTGTGAATCGCATATATCTAGATTTTTGTCCTTGAGCGTGAATTAGGTTAAGCACCGAATTAACGACAGCATTGTAACGGAATACACGGAAGTGCGACAACACTGCCTGACACTGGAGCGAATGGTTTGGGGTAATCGCTTTCGTGCCATATTGCAGAGATTTGGCAAGAAATGCCACTTCAGGCGGGAGCCGTGGCAATCGTCTTGTGGTAAATACGGGGGGTATCGGTGTTTTGCTTGGCTGTAGCCCTTTGTCATTTGACCGGCATACCTGCTATATTGTTACCTTGGCTCTGATAGTCACCGTTACTACCTAATCAACCGTTATCATCTGACGGACGGTGGGCCGGCAGTGAGCTACATAGTCATAATCGCAAGAATAACACCTATCGATAGTTGCAATGCGGGCCCCGAGGAAATAAACGTGCGAAAATGGGTACTTACAGGCTTGGCAGTGGGATTGTTCGTCTCGAGCGCCGCGCCGTGGTCGGCCGCACAGCAGCCAGGGGCTCCGGTTGCGCCCGAACCTAAGACACCCGCGGCCGATTCTTCGGCGGCAACCAAAGCGGGCGCAGCTCAATTGCGTCATCCCTGGGGCCGATTTTCGCCAGGAGCGTGGGCCTTGGTCCGCGTGGTGAACGAAACGTTTGACGAGACGGGGACAGTTGTAAGTACGGGCATGACCGAAACCCGCACCACGCTTTTGAAGGTCGAGGCAGACGGTGTCACGCTGCAATTCGAGACCTCGGCCTGGGTTTCCGGCAAGCAGATCGACGCCAAGCCGCAAGTTGTAAAGCAGTGTTATCATGGTGGGATTTGCAGCAAAAAGGTGGGGATTTCGAAACGTCCGCCGGTAAAAATTCCGATAGACGGACAAGAGATCGAGTGCAAGGTCGAGTCGGTCGAGATAATCGACGGCGACCTGCGTACCGCCATCCGCACCTATTACAACGACACCATTTCTCCGTTTGTGTTCAAGCGTGAAAGCGAAACCGTTAATCTGGCTAAAAAGACTACCCTGAGTCAATTATCGATCCAGGTCGATGCCGTGGATATGCCCTGCGAGATCCTCGACCAGATCCGCTCGGCTGCCCATTTCCGGGTTGTACGAAAACACAGCAACGGTGCCGCGACAATCACCTTGGCTTACATGTCGCCCGCCATACCCGGCGGTACGATCCAGCACAACTCGAAGCAGGTGGATCAGAAAGGGCGTATCGTTAGCCGCAGCATCCTCGAGCTAACTGATTTTGGGCTAGAGCCGACGCAAAAGCGAGTGGGCTTATTTCAACGTCGAGCCAAGGCGGCCAAGTCGCGAAGATATGCGCGCCGCACCACGGAATGCTTGCCGGAATAGTTCTTGTAATCTATCACTGGAATCCGTGCTTCTCCAACGCCCCCCCGTCGGTATGCGAGCCCCTTTTCTTGCGATCCGCTGGCATCCTAGAGGTTCTTGGATCCGGACTCTGACGGTCCGCGTATTATGGTGCGGAATTTGCCATTTTCAACAAACAACGATCTGCGGGTTGTGGCAATAATGTTGACTTTTAATGCAAAATGGATTATATGAAAGCATAGTTGAGTTCTCTTTTCGCATTGTGCTTAGATCGTTACTTTGGGTAGTCTACCCAACAACCTCTAATTGTGGAGAATCATTATGAAGAAGCTTGTTCTAGCACTCATTTCCCTCATGGTCGCCACGTCGGTGTCTATGGCAGGCATCGTCGCCGTGGACCTTACGCTCGCCCCGACAACAATCGATATGGAGGTGGATTTGACTCACCCTCAACTCGGCCAAGCCAGCGACACTGCCACGTCGAATGTCTCGGGCACGACAAAAATGAATCTGGATATCGATTTCAACCCTTACACGCACGAGGTCTCCAGTATTTCCGCAATGGAGTTCGTCCAGGAACTTTTGACCGGCCCCATCCAGACCTCCGACATGTCATTTACGCTGGCATTTATACCGGGTAATCCTGCATATAACCTCAATATTAACGGCGTCAGTATTGGCGGTACGCTTTACACCGCACAAGAAACAACCGAAACGCCCGGCGCAATGAGCCCCGTCACCGGCACAAGTTTTCCGGCAGAAGAGCAGTTTCTCGGACTCGACCAGGGAGAATTCGTATTAAGCGGTGTTATGGATCATACATGGGAGCTATTCTCTGAGGGTGGAATAGCCTATCCAGACATGCCATCGGGGGTCGACCCCGGCTCGGTGGTTGTGGGAAGTCCCACGGTTGTTGGTAATGACGCCACTTACGACGTGACCGTTACGCTACCGATCGTAGCCGCTTATCCCGTCTGGAATCCCGCCGGAGGGCCGAAACTCGGCTATCTGACCGCCACTGGAACATTTGAAATGACGGGAACCATGACGGCGGCGTTGCCCATCGCCGGCGATGCGAACCTTGACGGCGTGGTCGATGCTACCGACGCCGACTTCTTGGCCGACAACTGGCTGTCCGGTCCGGACGCTACTTGGGCAATGGGTGATTTCACAGGCGACGGCTATGTTAATGACGCAGACGTGACGTGGCTGTCCGCCAACTGGAGCGGGGCCGGCGCGGCTCCCGCCTCGGTTCCCGAACCGACTTCACTGGCCGCTTTGCTGGCGGTCGCGATGGCCGGCCTGGCACTCTGGCGACGTCGCTAGTAAATCGGGTCTCAGCTAGAAATTAAACGCAAGGCACCCGCTTGTTTCTTTTGCCGCTGGAACGGCAAGGAACAGGTGGGTGCCTTGTTGCATTGCGGTATGTGAGAGCATCACGTTCGATCAAGTGATCCGCCAACGGCCCCGCACTTAGATAGAAAAAGCTATGTCAAGAACGCTTCGTTGAAACGGCCCCAGTCCGCGTATGACTGTCTACCTCACCCGATGCACAATACCTTCTCTTGGGTACATAATCATAGCTGTAAGAGCATCGGAAGTGGCAGTCTTCCATGGTGCATACTTCTATTGAGGAATTTCCCTACGCCGTTAAGAAAGCGAAAATAGCACTGTTTACAGCAATATCGTTGACTTTTAGAGGAAAATGGATTATTTAAGAAGGTACTTGAGTAGCGTTTTTCTTTTCGTGTTGTGTTCCGTTTGTTACATCTTAGGTAGTCTACCTAACAACCAGTAATTGTGGAGAATCATTATGAAGAAGCTTGTTCTAGCACTCACCTTTCTCTTGGCCATCACGTCGGTGTCCATGGCGGGCATTGTTGCCGTTGACCTAACG
>CAZISU010000639.1:0-4539 GCA_964541935.1 uncultured Planctomycetaceae bacterium
ATCGTGATAAGGATCTCTTTCTGGATCCCGTTCTCGGTCTCGACCGGTTGGATCAACTGCACAGACTGGTCTTTTTGGTAAGCTTTGACGGGTTTGCTGTCGGCGTGGTAGGAACGCGGCTTGGCTTCGGGTGCGAGCCAGAGACGATGACCGCCGAAAGCCACCCATTCTTTGGCGTTGGTGATGCCCAACTCTTTCGGGTTTTCGTAGAATTCGTTGTCCTTGCCGATGAACCCGTACCGTATGATTCGCGGGCCCACGTCGGTCGTGGCGATCAGTTCGACCGTGCCGTTGGACATACGCACACAATTCGGCCAGCCACCGTACTCAACTCGCTCGATCTTGACTTCCGCCATTAAGGTCGATGCACACAAGACACCCAAGAGAAGAACGATCAAGGAAATTGTAGATTTGAAAGAAGTTCTCATTTGCAATACCCTCCCGTGGATTAGCATTAAATTGATACTGTTATCGCTGAGCCGATAAATCTTATCCATCTTAGTAAAATAGATTCAGGGGCCGTTGTCAAGACTCTTAGCGGCTCTGAAGTGGCTTCGTATCGAGTCAGTACAATGGGCCGCTGTACCCAAATGCGCATGCGATGTAACGTTTAGCGACCTTTTCCGTTTCCATTGTTTCCTTTGCCTCTTCCCTAAGTAGGGCTGATTTGCTTGTTGTTGGGGGGCGGGATTGGGTATAGTGGGGTTTTTGAGGTTTTACCAACCGACGCAAAAGCGAGTTACTACCGTCAATGAATACTCTTGCTTACAAACCCAACTGTGATGAAATAATCGAGCGCTTGCGGTTGTGGCACGAGCGGCAATATATGGATCGGATTCTGGTTCGCTGTCCGCCGCCCAGTGAAACTTTGCGGCGTTTCCGGGCCGAACGTAGCGACGGCGACTGTGAATATCCCGATCCCAACGAGCGGATCGCCTTTTGGGATAGCATATTTGCCGAGCAGTCGGTCGTTGCCGACGATACCATCCCGGCCGTTTATCTTACCGAGATGGATCAAGGGCTTTACGGCGGGATGGTCGATGCCGAGGTCCGCTTTCAGTGCGATACCGACAGCGGTTGGATTTCATCGATGGTCGTGCCGCTGTGGGACGATTGGTCGAAGTTCGACACGCTCAAAATTGATCCCAAACATGCCTGGTTTGAGCGATTCCTCCGCCAGCTCGATATCTTCGTGGCCGGCGCCGGCGGAAATTTTGGCGTCAGTCATTTTATACTGATCGACTCCTTGAACTTCGTCTTCGAGTTGCTCGGCGCGACGGGCGCGTATATGAGCGTTGAGACCGAGCCCGAGATGGTGCGGCGAGCCGTGGATTTCGCCTTCGAGCTTAACACTTTGGTGCAAGATGCGTTTTTCGAAAATACGCCACGCTTGCAGGGCGGAACCTGTAGCAACATGGTCTCCTGGGCGCCGGGGCGAATTGTTTCGGAAAGTCTCGACCCGTTCCACATGGCCTCGGTCGATTATTTCGAAAAATGGGGCCGGGAACCGGTCGAGCGGATACTGGGGCGTTACGACGGAGGTGTGGTTCATATCCACGGCAACGGTCGCCACCTGCTGGAAACGGCCACCACGATCCGCGGCCTGAAGGCGATTTATATGGGCGACGATATAGGCTTTGCGAGTGCGATAGACATTGCTGGTGAACTGCGCGACCGCGCTGGCGATACGCCCTTGGTAATTCGGGCGGACTTTGATGATTTTTGCGGTAAGCTGGAGCGGCACGAGCTTCCCGGTGGCGTGCTTTATGAAGTGTTCGATACCCCGAGTGTGGATGACGCCAATCGTCTTATGGACTGCGTTCGTGACTATGCGGTAACAGGGTAAAATGCGGTGTATGTAACGCTTGTGACAAGCGGGATGTACAATACGCAAGGGTAATGTCGATTGAATTGATTGAGGATTGTTGTGTGTATCATCATTGAATCTGAACCGGATTTCCCCTTTTCCTTCGCGAAGAGAAGGTGAATTGCCAGAAGTCGTCCTTGCGTAGTTGAAGTTCCTTCAAAGGCTCACGAGCCCTGCCCCATAAAGAAGGAAACCGTGCTCTAATGAGATTGAAGCCGACTTGTTCTGTCGTTCATCTTTGCTGCGCTGGTGTCATTCTTTTTGGGGTGATGACTTTGGCAGGTATAAATACCTCAAATGCGGTCGAGTTCGCCGTCACGAATACGAATGACAGTGGGGCCGGATCGTTGCGGCAGGCCATGCTCGACAGCAATTCTTCTGCGGGCGCCGATGTGATTCGATTCCAGATCGATCTGGGGGGCACGATCACTCTTGCCAGCGAACTGCCGATTATCGTCGAGAGTGTGACGGTGCAAGGGCCCACGGCCGGCGCGGTGACGGTAAGCGGGAACGACGCGCACCGCGTTTTCTTCGTGCATGCCCCAGGTGAAAACGTTCAGATCAACGATTTGTCGATCTCGGGCGGCCGAGCCACGGGTGGCAAAGGCGGTGGAAGTGGCAAGGATTTGGTTGACGACTATAGGGGATCGGGCGGAGGTGGAGCTGGACTGGGCGGAGGTTTGTTAGTGACCGCCGGTTCTGTAAGTGTTTCCGATGTAGCTTTCTTGAACAACAACGCCACCGGAGGCAATGGTGGTGTAGAAGCATGGGCAGGTGTTGGTGGCGGTGGCGGTCTTGGCGGAGACGGCGGCGATGGAGCTGGCCCCAACGGTGCCGGAGGCGGAGGCATTGGCGAATCAGCAGATGGTGGCAGTACAAACTATGGCGTTGGAAACCCTGGCGATGACGGACTGCTTTCGACTGGTGCTCGAGCTGGAAGTTCGTACGACGGAAATCTTGGCGGTATTATGGGCGGTGGAGGTGGCGGTGCTAAACCTGATGGTAGATCCGCTGGAGGCGGTGGAGGCGACGGGGGGCAAGACGGTGGTGAGTATCACGGCGGTGATGGTGGTTTTGGTGGCGGTGGCGGAGGCAGCATAGGTATAAATTCCAGCAATGGTGGTGACGGCGGATTTGGCGGCGGCGGTGGCGGTGGCGTTTCTAGTGGCAATGGCGGCGGCGGCGGATTTGGCGGCGGCGGCGGTGGCAGCAAGTTAGGTCTAGGTACCCCTGGCAGCGGTGGGTTTGGTGGCGGCGATAGCAACGGTAAGTACGGCGGAGGAGGACTGGGCGCCGGCGGTGCCATCTTTGTCCGAGACGGCGCTTCGTTGACGATCAGCTACAGCAAGGATAGCGTTTCCAGCGGAAACACCGTCACAGGTGGTTCCGGCGGGGGAACTGCTCAAGACGGTAGCGCCATTGGCCAAGCCCTCTTTCTGGGCGCAAACACCCAGATTAGTGTGGCGAATGGACAAAACGTTACCATTTTCGACAGCATCGGCGGGTCTGCATCCGGCGGCGCGGAAACCGACGGCGGATTGATTAAGGCTGGAGCGGGAACGCTAGCCATCACCGGTAATAACTCCTACGTCGGCGGAACCACTGTATCGGCCGGAACACTCATAGGCAATACAACAAGTCTGCAAGGCAACGTCACCAACAACGCGGCCGTCGAGTTCGACCAGGCCACCGACGGCACCTACGCCGGCAATATGTCCGGCAGCGGCGCTATGACCAAATCGGGCGCCGGGCGGTTGACCCTTTCCGGCAGCAATACACACAGCGGCGGGACTACTGTGTCGGCCGGAACGCTCGCTGGTAGCACGTCGAATCTGCAAGGCAATATCGCCAATAACGCTGCCGTCGAGTTCACGCAATCCGCAGATGGAACTTACGCCGGCAATATGTCCGGCAGCGGTGCCATGACCAAGTCGGGCACAGGTCGACTGACCCTCTCTGGCAGCAACACATACGCTGGCGGAACCACTGTATCGTCTGGAACACTCGTAGGCAATACATCAAGTTTGCAAGGCAACGTCACCAACAACGCGGTCGTCGAGTTCGACCAGGCCACCGACGGCACCTACGCCGGCAATATGTCCGGCAGCGGCGCTATGACCAAATCGGGCGCCGGGCGGTTGACCCTTTCCGGCAGCAATACACACAGCGGCGGGACTACTGTGTCGGCCGGAACGCTCGCGGGCAGTACGTCGAATTTGCAGGGCAATGTCATCAACAACGCCAATGTCGAATTCACACAGGCCGCCGACGGCACCTACGCCGGCAATATGTCCGGCAGCGGTGCCATGACCAAGTCTGGCACAGGTCGACTGACCCTCTCTGGCAGCAACACATACGCTGGCGGAACCACCATCTCGGCCGGCACACTTGCAGGCAACACGTCGAATCTGCAAGGCAACATTGCCAATAATGCTGCCGTCGAGTTCACGCAATCCGCAGATGGCACTTATGCCGGTAACATGTCCGGTAGTGGCACTATGACCAAATCGGGTGCCGGGCGGTTGACCCTTTCCGGCAGCAATACATACGGCGGTGGGACTGCTGTGTCCGCTGGTACGCTCGCGGGCAGTACGTCGAATTTGCAGGGCAATGTCACCAACAACGCCAATGTCGAATTCACACAGGCCGCCGACGGCACCTACGCCGGCAAT
>CAZISU010000640.1:0-4533 GCA_964541935.1 uncultured Planctomycetaceae bacterium
GGGATAAATTGTCCATTTATTTTTTCAACTACGAGGAACGAATAATCAACTCCGGCATCACAACATGTTCCTGCTTGACTTGTTCTTTTCCGTTGCTCGAGGGGTGCAGGACTTCCGCGAGAATCGACGACATCTCGGCATTGCGGGGATCGACCGAACTGATCGAGGGTGTGAAGAAACGCGCCAAGTCAGAGTTGCCGTAGCTGACCACGCCGAAGTCGCCGGGCACAGATGCACCTTGCTCGCGCAGGCGGCCGATCACCTGGATGGCGCTAACATCGTCGCAACAGAACAGGCCCGTAATACCTTGTTCTCGCAATTCGCGGGCGTGGACCGCGCTGCCTCGCGGCAATACCACGGGCTCGAAATCGGGATGTCTCTTGCCCATGATGTCCAGGTAAGTACCTCGCATCAATTCCAAAACCATGTTACGCCCGGACCAGACCTCGTTTTCCACAAAAGCAACCCCGCCGCCCTTTTGCCCGATCAGATGATGGATGGCCCGCGTTACGCCCAAATCGTAAGTTTGAATTACGTAGCGGAAATTGTTGCTCGACATGGTGTGGTCGAGCAAAACCACCGGCGAGTCGTGCGGCGATAAATGCGAGTAGAAATCCCACGTTTTCGATTCATCCATCGTGGGGATAACGACCACGGCCTCATAGCGTTCGTGTACCATGATGCCCACCAGGCGGACTTCTTCTTCCCAACTGTTGTAGTTGCAGAAATGGCGAATTTCGCGCCCCAGTTCGGCGGCCCGGTTTGTCACCTGCAGGATCAGATCTTCGTATTGGATGGAGTAGAAAGGAAAGACAAACCCCCAGATCTTGGATTTCGGCCGCAGGTCGGAAACAAACGATCCGCGTCCGCGACGTTGAGTGATGTATCCCTCGTCGGCCAACATATTCAACACGCGTTTCGCGGTCTCACGCGCAACGCCGTGCTTGACCTGCATCTGGTTAATTGAATCGACCCGTTGTCCCGGCTGCAGACGCTGCGCAAGAATATCATCACGGTAGCCATTAAACAGTCTCTGGTAGATCGGCGTGGCCGGGTCTATTGGGTCGGGCATACGGTTACCATCACATCACACTAAATAGAATATCACATCACACTATTGTTTTATTGCCGTTCGTCTGGAATGTCAAGTGTTTGGCCTCAAAATATGGGGAATGGACATCGTTTTGCCCGACTACAGGAATGGCAGCCAATGGCGCAGCCACGCGTCGTCGGCGACGTCGCCACCGGCCGCGGCACCTTGCGGTCGGATTCTGCTGATTGGACAGGGCCTGAACCGTGATTCCCTGATTTTGGACGACCGATTTGAAGATATGTGAATCTCGCTCAGGCTGGTAAATCGGGGGAGAACGGTCGGATTTGCGGGCTCGGAGCGTTTGTTGCGTTTGCGTAAGTCTTGGTTTTGCAAGGAGATAGGACGTTAACGGTTGAAGTTGCAGCGTGGTCTAACTATCATAAAGGTAGGCCCATCCGCTCCAGCGAAGGTTCTTCGCAAGGGCAGCGGACAAGGGCCGTCGAGTGAAGGTTTTTGGACCAACGAACGCGAGGCTGCGGCGTGCTGATTTTATTGACCAACGACGACGGGATATTTGCCCCCGGGCTGGCAGCCATGGAGCGCCGGCTGCGGCAGTTGGGCGATGTGTACATTGTCGCCCCAGCCACCGAGCAGAGCGGCGTTGGACATTCGATCACGTTCCTGACCCCGTTGATCGCCAAAGATGTCTACCACGGCGACCAGCGCTGGGGTTGGGCCGTGGAAGGCAGCCCGGCCGACTGTGTGAAAATCGCTGTCAGTGAACTTTGCCCGCGCGTTCCCGATCTGGTCGTGAGCGGAATTAACGGCGGTTTGAACGCCGGCATCAACGTTTTGTATTCGGGCACGGTGGCGGCCGCCATCGAAGGCGCTTTTTTCGGAATCACCAGCGTGGCCGTATCGTTGGAGTTCGACGAACATGCCCAATACGATCGCGCGGCCCGGCTGGCCGGACAAATTATCGAACGCATAATCCAACAGCCCGAGGCGAAAGGGCAACTGTTCAACCTTAATATTCCAACCGTGGCGGTCGAGAAGCCATTTACGCCCGAAGCGTTTGCCGGCGGTTCGCCTTTGGTGGAAACGGTTCCCATGGACGTGACCCGCTACGGCGACGAATACGAACGTCGCACCGACCCGTGGGGTCGCGATTATTATTGGGCCACCGGCCGACCGCCGGCGACGGTTGGAGCCGAGACCGACCTTTCGGCCCTGTCGCTGGGGCACGTCACGTTGACACCGTTGGGCTACGACATGACCAAACGCGACACGCTAGAGAAGATGGGCGATTGGGATTTGCGCCCCGACCCCACGGCTCTGGCCGAGTCGGAAAATGACGAAGAACAAATCGCCGCAGACCATCGCGCACCGGTGGTGCGTTCGATGCGGCGTATGCAAGAGATGTCGCCGGACGACGAGTAGTGAGAAACACTGATAAAGCAGGAGTTTCGTTTAGCCCGGTCGCTTGCGACCAGTTGGAATAAGTGGCATTTACAATGACAAGGAGGGAATCAGATGAGACGTGAGTTATTAGGATTAACCGTGATGCTGGCCTTGCTGCTAAGCGGCTGTGAGGAAGGCGCGCCACCGCAAAACGCCCAACCGCCGGCCCAGGCAGTTCAACAGCAACAACCGGCCCAGCAACCGGCCGCGCAGGCTCAGCCGGCGCCACGCATGGCCGCGCCCAACACGCCCATCGTCCAGGGCAGCGCCAATCAGGCTGCTCCCGGCATGGTTCGCCAAAAGGCCCAGCGTGGCATGGGCAAAAAGGGCCAAGGCTACGGCGGCGGAATGATTACGCAACCGATTTCAACCTATTTCCAAACGCGGGATCGGATCGCATTTTCGGTGCAAATTCCAAAGCAAATGCAAATGTTCAAGGCCATGAACAATCGCAACCCCAAGGATCTCGACGAGTATATAAACAAGATCATCAAGCCGGCAGGCATACCATTGCCCGAGCTGAACGAGGGAGAGCGGTATGTTTATGACCCGGAAAAGGGCGAGCTTTTGGTTGAGCGGCCGCAGTAGAGGAGAGGCCAGAGGATAGAGGATAGAGGACAGAGCAACCACGTTTAGCCCGGTCGCTTGCGACCGGTGTAAAACGAATAGCTTTTGATTATTTCGAAAACACAGGAGGTGTGACGGCGGAAGACGGAAAGAATTTGACGCGAATTATCGCAAGTGACGGCAACAGGTATACTCCCATGAAAAGACATCAAGCTTCACAAATCAGCACGCGCGTGCAACTACTGTTACTGACGACGACCGCCATGGCGGTCGCCTACGTTGGTTTCACGGCCTCGGCCGGCACGGCTGCAACAAACAAGGGCGAATGGGCTTTCAAGCCTTCGTATTTCACCCACGACCCGGCCGACGGCCGGCGCGTGACGAAGTACGCGGAGGGCGAAAAGGCTTACGCTCAGATCGACAATTACCGCCGCAGCGGCTACCGCCAACAGAGGATTAAAATCCGTGGCGTCAGCGGCAGCGTCGACAACATCCACATTGTGGAAACCTGGGGCGACGGAGAGAATATTCGGCCCTACGGCGAGTGGCAACGTCCTTATCGGGATGGAGCGACCCCTTACGGCCCGTGGGGAAACGCGAACGGCCCGTGGACAAAGCCGTTTGAGTCCTGGGTAAATCCATACGGACTCGGCAATTTACGCCATCCGCCTTGGCCGCACTGGCCCGAGCATGGTTATCCGCCCGGACCGGTTCCCTATCAAGGGCCTTGATTACGTACCCTACGTAAATAATCCAAAACAGCAAGCGTGCCAACCATGGACAATGAGCCCGTTCGCAATGTTACCCAGCTTATTCGCCAGGCACGCCAGGGTGACCCCGGGTGTCGCGACGAATTGTTCGGGCTGTGCCGCGACTATTTGCGTTTTATCGCCCGCGCCGAAGTAGAAAGCTGGCTGCGGGTCAAGGTCGACGCCTCGGACGTTGTGCAGCAGACAATGCTCGAGGCGCACCGCGATTTCGAGCGTTTTTCCGGCGATTCGGAAAAAGAATGGCTGGGCTGGCTGCGGCGGATTCTCTCTCACAACGTGTCCGATTTTGTGCGTCATTATCGCGGCACGGCCAAGCGTCAGCAGCGTCGCGAGGTGCCTATCCGCCGCGCCGGTTCGGAAATCATCGGCACGGCCGGCGTACAGGAACCACCCGACCGCGACGGCACGCCCAGCCAGCAACTCATGCGTATGGACGACGAACTGTGTGTAGCCGCAGCCATCGCCGAAATGCCGGAAGACTATCAAGAGGTCATCATGCTGCGCAACTTCCAGCGCTTGCCATTCGCCGAAGTAGCCGAGCAAATGAACCGCTCGCGCCCGGCCGTGCAGATGCTTTGGATGCGGGCTATCAAGCGGCTGCAGGAGGCCATCGACGATCCGGAGGAACCGTAAAATGTTAGCCCAGCCGCTTGCGGCGGTTTAAGCCTTGCCAAGTACGGATTCCTTTTCTCTGTTTGGCGT
>CAZISU010000641.1:0-4531 GCA_964541935.1 uncultured Planctomycetaceae bacterium
GCTCGTTGGAGGAATACGAGCCGGAATGGGCTATTGTGGTACCCGGACTGTTGATGAATTGCGCACGGATGCACATTTCATACAGGTTTCCGCCGCAAGTGTTCGGGAGAGTCATCCTCATGACATCGCCATCACGCAAGAATCGCCTAACTATAGCACCGCATATGTGGACGAGGAAACTCGTTGAACACTTGACCTACCGACTGATTGCGGTGGGGCTTGCGGCCGCAATCGGGGCTCTGGGCTGTTGCCAGGCCTGGGCAAAACCGTTGGAAAAACAGACTCACGAGCAAGAGTCTAAAGTCATACACGATTCGCAAGTCACGGCCGCCAGCTTTTCGACCGGCAAGCAAGGCAACCGCCTCAAGTGGTTGCCTTACCGCCCGTCGGAAACGATAGACCGCAATGCGGCGGTGGAAGAGTCTGAGGATCGTCCGAGCGAAACCCAGCAGGCCGAAGCCAAAGCGGCCGAAAGCCCCCGGGAGGTTGAGCCCCGTCGGGTTGTAGTCAAGCGGGCCATGGTGAGTTGGGCCGATATCGATTGGTCCGAGGCCAAAGACGACGGAGTCCACCAGGTCGACTTCCAGGATCCGCCCAAGCCCGGCTTGCACGCTGCTGAAGATCCGCTCAAAAACCCATTCGGCGACACTCGCCGTTCACAGAGCCCCAAGGCGCGGTTGGCCAGAGTACGCGGCCCGAATCTTGGCGGCCCGTTTTTGCAACCGGTGGCCAATGCGAAAGATGCGAGGCCCCTGCCCGTCCTTTCGCCCAACAACAAGGCCGAGCCGAGAATGCTTCTGAATCAACCGTCCGGCACCGAAGGCCTTGCGGACGACAAACGAAGCGATCGCAAAATGTCCACCATCGAAGAAGAACTTGCCCAAAACCCAAAGGCCTTCATGGACAAATGTCCCGGCCGCGACGCCTTCAAGTCGATTGACCAGCTAAACGACAACGTCACGGCGAAGAAGGGCAAATTTCCGCCCGAATGTCCGCTGGCCCATGAGGTCTATCAGTCCCGCTGCTGGACGCCCACCACGTTTGCCTGGACGGCAGCCGGCACATGCCACAAGCCGCTTTACTTCGAGCAAGTTCAGGTTGAGCGTTACGGACATAGCTGGGGCCCGATCATCCAACCGCTGCTCTCCGGTGCCCACTTCTTCGTGACCGTGCCGATCCTTCCCTACAAGATGGGCATGTATCCGCCGGGCGAATGCATGTATAGCCTGGGCTACTACCGGCCCGGTAGCTGTGCCCCGTTCATGCTCGATCCGCTGCCGCTCAGCGTGCGAGGCGGCTTGGTGCAAGCCGGAGCCGTGGTGGGAGTGGCCGCTATTGTTCCGTAAACGGCACGTGTGATAATATGAAACAAGCAAGGGCGAAGCGCCGCGGCGCTTCGCCCTTTTTGAATTCCAATAGCAGGTTGAATGTTGATTGACTGACAACCGCCGCAAGCGGCTGGGCTAACAGTCTGTCCTTCTATTCGACTACGGAATTATCCGCAGCATCCATCAGTCGCCCGCATCATTTCTTCTCGCAATCAGGCTTCTTCGCATGACGGCCGGGCCACTTGTGGTGCTTCATGGTGCTCATGGCACGTAGCACGCCTTCGTCGAGTTCCAATCGCATGGTTACTCCCCGAGCGTTTGGTAAAGCGATTACGTGGATGCAATCGCGACCGTAGGCCTTATCCATCGCATCGTCGGCTTTATCGATTGTGGCGCGACACTTGGGCGGTGCGAGTTCCTCGGCCACCTCGAGCAATTCGTCGAGGTTCAGGGTGAATTCCATGGGCGGAACTGTCCAGCGGCGGTTCTGTTGCGATTGCTGGATGGCCTTCTTAAGCGACATCATGGCCTCGCGTCCGGCAGCCAGGTATACGGCTTTGGGCCCGATGCCAAGCACGACTTGCAGGTTCTCGCCCACGGCCTTGACGGTTTGATCCTTTCTTTTGCACTTATCGGTGATGGGGATCGTGGCAACGTGGAGATTGACTCCGCGGTAGCGACCGGCATCGAGCTTGAGCGTCTTGGCGACACACTCGGGGTGTTTTTTGCCGATCTCCTTGACGGCCATTTTGACGGCGCTCTCCAGCTTCGGGCCGTCGGCAACATAGCGGCCGGCGATCATCGTGGCGGCATCATCATCGAGCGCGACGGCCATGGCGCAATCGTGCCGGCCAGTGACGGCCGTCTTTTTCATTACGTCTAGCAGGGTGTCGACGATCTTGCGAGCGGCCTTGGCGCGCTCGTCCGATTTCGCTTTCTTCTCGATTTTTCCGTATACCTTTTCGCGCATACGCTCGACCATCTTGCTAATGTGTTCGACAGGGGGAGCCGGGCACTGGGTCGTGAGACGGCCGCTGATTGCCGCCTCGGGCAGTTCAAAGCCGCCGAAATTAGTCCGCGTGCCGCCGAGTTGGGCAAAGTGTTTGGCGGCCTTCGTGCCTTTCTTAGCAGCGACGGAGACCTCGACTACGCCTTGCCGCAGATCGTTGTCGAGCGACAATCCCAGCGTGACGTGTTCGATATCCTGGGCCACTTTCTTCATATGCTTGTGCATATGCTGGGCCATTTCCTTATGCTTGGCATGATGGCCGCCGTGTTTGTGTTTTTCCATGTGACGCTTGGCCATCTTTTGCATCTTGGCGCAGATCTTCTCGCGGCATTGCGGCGGAATATTGGCGACATAGACACGTGCGGCCACATCGTAGCGATGGTTCAGCCCGGCCAGAAGTTTGGCGGGATTCGCGGGCACATACTCGAAAAGCTCCTGCTTGTCGACGATGAAGGCCCAGCCCTTGTGCGTCTCTTGCACATAGAGCTTTTTACGGCGCGTCTCTACCTCGTAGATCCCGTTTTCGAGCTTCTTGATCTTGTCCTTGTCCCAGCTTTGGGCAAGGGACATCAGCTTGTCCAGGTCGCTGACGGGCAAGAAGGCGCATCCGCCCACATGCTCACCGTCGGTCCCAATCAGTACGCCCCAGGGACGCTTCTTGTCCAGTCCGGCCAGCCCTTGGCCTTTGGTCACAACGACCATTAATCCCTCGGCCATCGTGCTCAAGTGCGGGCGGCCGGAAAGCTCGCCCAGCAACTCGATATCGCTCATCACGTTGTCGTAACCGGACAGCGAGACCACGGCCATGGGCTTCACTTCGTCGGCCCACGCGGCCTGGCATGCCAGACCCCCAAGTAGGGCCATGCACAGCATTGAAATAACTAGCTTTCTCACGTCAAACGCTCCTTTCATAAGGTTGAAAAACGACGGCTAAAACGTCGGAACTCCGCTTAAATAGCGGGTTCGCTTGGTTGTTCGTCAGTATTGGGCATTTATTGGGTTTGAGATTTTTATTTTTTGGGCGAACGTGCCTGCACCGCTGCGTGAATCTTAGCGGTGAGCGTTGTAAATTCAAGCAAGTCCCCCCTACAGGAAGCCGTAAATATAGCTTTTCACAGATTGGCCCCCCCAAACCAACTGACGATTGCTTGCGCTTAACAATAAGCCTCGATCCACTCGTAAAGACGCCGCTGGGCCGCCGGCGGGACGCTATGGCCTTGCTTGTGGTTGAACTGTCCCAGACGCGGCCGGTCGCTGAATAGCCGGTAGGCTGGCAAGGCGGCCTCGATGAAGGGCCAACCGCGGTCGCCGTCGGCCCCATCGCCGCCCAGCAGAAGGAAAGCCCGCGGCGCGACGAGGGCCAACAGTTCGTGGTGCTCGTGGGGAAACGACGGAGTGCCGATCTTTTGTCCCAGATACCAGGGTGCGTCCCAGTTGGAAAAGTTCGACCCGATACCGCCTTCGCTGCTGACAGTGGCTTTGATGCGATCGTCGAAGGCGGCCAGATAGAACACCTCTTTGGCACCTAGCGAATGGCCCACCGCGCCCAGACGCGTGGCGTCTACCTGCGGCAAAGCTGCCAGAACATCTACGGCCACCACTGCGTCGTAGAGCATTTTGGCCATGCCCGTCGACTTGGGGTGACGGCGGCGGTGCTCTTCGACCGGACGCTTGGTGTCCAAATGCAAGTTGTCGGGCCAAAGGTAATTGCGTGGGCAAAATGTGACGTAACCACGTCGCGCCAACTTCAGGCCGAATGCCTTCTCCGGCACGCCCTTAACTCCGGCCGGCTGCAAGATCGAGTGCTGCACGGTGGAATGGAAGGCGACCACACCCGGCGCTTTGCCGCGCAGCCGTTGCGGGATGAGCAGATAGGCTTCGGTCGTGATGCCCGGCTCGATCTCGTAGCGAACCAGCCGACGGATCACACCCTGGGGCCGATCCTCTTCAACAACTTCCAGACGCGGCGGGGCGATTCGCTTGTGGGCAAGCGGGCCGAGAAAATCGAGCCAGCGTTTGCGAATATCTTTGCGTTTTTGTTGCCAGGCAGCGGGGCTGGAAATACGCCGGCCTTGTTCGTCGACCAACAACGGTTGCAGCTTCGGAGCAGCGGGCGGGACCACATTTGGCCGTGTTTGGACTTCATCGAGCCAAGGTACGTTGGCTCCCGCGTTGCCCTTGGCTTGCCCCATTG